>JAJSZO010000067.1 GCA_030262795.1 Deltaproteobacteria bacterium
GGTTTAAACTACTTAGGTTCAAGATTAAAAACCAACTAAGCCTAACCCCTAACTGAACCCTGAACCCTTTTTCTTTAAATTATGGGCAGAAATCGTCATATTTTATATATTATAATAGCTATTACAGGTTTAAGCACTATATTTCTTATTGTTTACAACAGACCTAACCAATCGTCGTTTTTGAATGAATCCGGCAAAAATATTTTACATGTAAGCCTGCAACAATCAGACAAGAAGAAAGTTCATTTATACTTTGCTGATAAAGGTAATTCTTTTCTAATAGCTGAAGAAAGAACCATCTCTCAATCTCCTGATCCTGCAGGATACGGCAAAACGATAATTGAGGCGCTTATAAAAGGACCGATTGAAAGCCTTATGCGTACTATACCTGTAGATACAACTCTCAGAGCTTTCTATGTTACACAAGATGGAACAGCTTATGTAGACTTAACAGAAGAGGTTAAAGAACGTCATCCTGGTGGAATTAAAACGGAACTTATTACAATATACTCAATAGTTAATTCATTAACTTTAAACATTCCCGAAATTGATGCCGTAAAAATACTGATCAAAGGCCACGAATCTATGACCCTGGCAGGCCATATTGATTTGCGTTTCCCCATTAAAGCCAACATGTTATTGATAAGATGATGAAAAAAAGCAGTATTAACAAAATAAGAAATATCGGTATTATGGCACACATTGATGCCGGGAAAACAACCGTTACGGAACGAATACTTTATTATACCGGCCGATCACACAAAATCGGCGAAGTCCATAATGGTGAAGCTGTAATGGACTGGATGCCCGATGAACAGGAAAGAGGCATTACCATTACTTCTGCCGTTACCACGTGTTTTTGGAAGGATAGCGAAATCCATATCATAGATACCCCGGGGCATGTTGATTTTACAATCGAAGTAGAGCGATCTCTGAGAGTACTTGACGGCGCCATAGGTATTTTCTGTGCCGTCGGAGGGGTGGAGCCGCAATCGGAAACAGTCTGGAGACAGGCTAATAAATATTTTGTCCCAAAAATAGCTTTTATCAACAAGCTGGACAGAATCGGAGCTGACTTTTTCGGTACAGTAAATATGATGAAAGAAAGACTAACTGCGAATCCTCTTATTATGCAACTGCCGGTCGGATCTGAAGAAAATTTTGCAGGCGTAATTGACCTTATTAAAATGAAACAGATCATCTGGGACGATGATACACTTGGAGCAACAAGCACAACTGAAGATATATCCAGCGATTATCTTGATAAAGCAAATGAATATCGTGAAAAACTTATTGAAACAATAGCCGAAGTCGATGACGAAATAATGGAGGCATATCTTTCCGAATCTCTGATCACCGATGAAAGCCTTCTTAATGCTATACGAAAGGCAACTATTAATTTAAAGCTGGTTCCTGTATTATGCGGAAGCGCCCTGAAAAATAAAGGAATTCAGCCTCTCCTTGATGCAATTATTAATTTTCTTCCCAGCCCCGTGGATATTCCTCCCATTAAAGGATCCCGTCCCGATACCGGCGAACCGGTTGAATGCCCGGCAAAAGATACTGAACCGCTGGCAGCGCTAATATTCAAGGTCTCAATGATCGAAGGAAGAAAACTCTCATATGTCAGAATATACAGCGGAAAAATGGAAGCCGGTCACGATGTTTACAATTCTTTCCGAAAGAAAGAAGAAAAGCTTTCCCGTATTCTACGAATGCATGCCAATAAAAAGGAGCGAATGGAAAAGGCTGGTGCCGGTAGTATTATCGGGGTTATAGGATTAAAAGAATCTTCAACAGGTGAAACGCTTTGCAACATCAATCATCCTGTATTGCTTGAAAAAATCGAATATAATGAACCGGTCATATCTGTCGCCATAGAGCCGAAAACCCATGCCGACCAGGAAAAACTGGATCAGGTTCTTGATAAATTCATGGCGGAAGATCCAACATTGAAGCTTAAGGAAGATGAAAATACAGGGCAAAAAATTCTTTCCGGCATGGGAGAACTTCATCTCGAAGTTATAATCAGCCGGATGCAGCGCGAATTTCACACAAGCGTTAATGTAGGAAAGCCGCAAGTTGTTTACAGAGAAACCATAGCAAATAAGTCCGAAGCATCTGCTGTATTTGACAGGGAAATCGCGGGGCATCACCACTTTGGTGAAGTAAGATTGAAACTCAGACCGCTGTCCAGAGGAAAGGGCAAAAAATTCAGATCAGAAATTTCCCATGAAATAATCCCTGAAGTCTTTATTCATGCTATAGAAAAAGGAGTTATGGAATCTCTGGAAAACGGAGCATTGATGGGATACCCTGTTGCGGATATTGAAGCAATCGTTACAGGTGGATCCTGCAAAGAATCGCTTGCCTCGGAACTCGCATATACCGTTTGCGCATCCATGGCCTGCAAAGAGGCTCTATTAAACGGAGAGCCTTTCCTCTTAGAGCCGATTATGTTTGTTGAAGTATTTGTCCCTGAATCTTTCATTGGAGACGTTATCGGTGATCTTAATTCCAGGGGAGGAAGAATTGAATCTATTGAACCTAAAGCAGGGTTACAGTCAATAAAAGCAAAAATTCCTCTGTGTCGGATGTTCGGTTACTCAACTTCATTAAGATCTGCAACCCAGGGTCGAGGAACATTTAGTATGCAGTTTTCTCATTTTGACCGAACATGATTCACGGTTCACGGTTTACGGTTAAGCAAAACAGGCTACCAGTGTAAGGTGGGACAGCCTATAGAATCAACGAGTTGTCATTTTTTGTATATAGAGCCAAAATGGCGGGAAATGTCCCGCTTTAAGTTGGTAGCCGTAAACCGTAAACCGACAACCGTAAACCGTTATTACCTGATTTCTTTAAGTATTTCTTTTATTTTAAGCTTTCTATCCGGGTCATCTGTTTTTAAGGCTTTTTTAAGATGAAATTCGGCATTTTTAAAATTCCTCTCGTTTTTGTAATATAATCCGAGATAATAATGTGCATTCTCCAGCTTCCCATGCCTGCCATAGGTATCGCCAAGAAAATAGAGCGCCCGGTCATAATCCGGATCTTTTTCTATGAGTTTTTCAAATGTATTCTCAGCATTTTCATACTTTCCAAGCCCTGCCTGAGTACGGCCGAGCAAAAAAAGGCTTTCTATATCATCCGGCGCTATGCTTAAAGAGGTTTTAAGGGTTTTTAATGCTTCTTCATAACGACCATCAAGAAAATATATCCTTCCAAGATCTCTTAATATATGAGAGTCAAAAGATCTTTTCTCCAAGGCCTTTTTAAGATTAATTTCTGCATCTTTAAAATTTCCGGTTTTTGCCAGTACAAGTCCATATCCATAAAGTGCCATTGGATCTGACGGGTATTTGGCAATCCTGGTTTCGGACTTTTTTAATACAATACTTTCCTCTCCGTGCATACTGACAAACCGCGTATGAGTTATTTGAAAATCATAAGGGTCAATATTAAACACCTGCCCTGATGGTTTCTCACTGGTTTCAAGCCAGGAACCAATATATACAATACGATCTTCCGAAGCAGGATGAGTAGTCAGATAGGTAGGAATCTGATCCGAACCAAACCATTGTTTACTTCGAATTTTTTTTAGCATTGTCAATAATCCTGCTCCACTGTATCCTGCTTTGTTAAGATATTTTAATCCCAACTGATCAGCCTGAATTTCATCCTCACGGCTGTATGCAAGAGAAATTGATTGCCCTGCAGCAATCGACCCTAAGGTTAATGCGCTGGATACTGCTCCCGTTCCTTCTAATCCAAGGAATATCCCTGCGAGCATACCAGCGAGTGTTATGAGCCCTATTTTTGATTGTTTTTCAATGCGTTGTGAAATATGGCGACATACGACATGAGCTATTTCGTGGCATAATATTCCTGCAAGTTCTTCCTCGTTTTCCATTGCCTCAAAAAGTCCGCTGTTTATAAAAATATTACCTGCAGGACTCGCAAAAGCATTATAACTATCTTCTTTTATGATATAAAAGTTGTAATTAAAAGGCTGAGGAGGAAGGGCAGAGATAATTTTATCGCCTATCTTATTAACATAATTAACAACAAAAGGGTCTTTAATGAGTTCAAAGTGTTCTAAAACAACCCTCATGAACTCACGCCCCATTTCCTCTTCCTTTTTAACTGAAATACATAAAGCCGCTCCTGGAAAACACACATTGACGAATAAAATCAAGGCTGAAAATATAATGAATACTTTTTTATAAAATTTCATGTGAGATTAAGTTATTTTCTAAAAACAATTAAAAAGCTGTAAACTGTAAACCGTGAACTGTGACCCATAAATTCTTTTATGACACATTATATATCCTTTTCAAACAACAAGTTTTATGTTAAGAATTTTTTATGACACGAATTATATGCATAACAAACCAGAAAGGCGGTGTAGGAAAAACTACTACAGCTATCAATCTATCTGCTGCGCTCGCGGTTTCAGAGAAAAAGACCCTTCTCGTTGATTGTGATCCGCAGGCAAATGCTACCACAGGAATGGGTATTGATAAAAACAGTATTTCCAAAACATTATACCATGGCATAATCGGAGAAACTGATATTAATAGCCTTATTATGGCCAGCGAGATAGATAGCCTGAAAGTAATTCCATCAAGAATTGAACTCATAGGTTTTGAAGTGGAAATGATGTCAAATTCTGAACGTGAAACTGTATTAAAGAAACTGCTTGGCCGGCTTAATGATTCATTCGATTATATAATAATAGACTGCCCGCCCTCTTTAAGCCTTTTGACGTTAAATGCTCTAACAGCAGCCGATTCAATACTTATTCCGCTTCAGTGTGAATTTTATGCTCTGGAAGGACTTGGTCAGCTTCTACGAACAGTAAAGCTTATAAAACGAGGTCTAAATCCGAATCTTAAAATTGTCGGCATTCTTTTAACCATGTTTGATAAAAGGACTAACTTGTCGCATCAGGTAGTCGAAGATGCGAAAAAATATTTCAAGAATCTTGTTTTAAAAACCATTATTCCCAGAAATGTACGACTGGGAGAAGCTCCAAGTTTTGGAAAACCTATATTGCTGTACGATGCCGCTTCTCCGGGAGCAAAAAGCTACTTTGATCTGGCAAGAGAAATAATGAAAATCAAATAATATCTAAAGTTACCCAATATGCTTAAAGCAAAACAAAAAAACGAATCTGATTCAAATTTAAAAAAACGGAAAAAAATGGCACTTGGAAGAGGTCTTGATGCTCTTATTCCTGATTTTAGAGCTTTTGAAAACGATCAGGTTAATTATTTCCAATGCGATATCAATCTGATCCACCCCAACAGGTATCAGCCTCGTATAAATTTTTCTCAAAAAGTTCTTGAAGAGCTTTGTGCCTCAATTAAAGAGCAGGGAATCATACAACCTGTTTTGCTTAGAAAGGACGGAAACGGTTATGAGCTGGTAGCCGGTGAAAGACGGTTTCGCGCAGCTAAAATGGCAGGGCTCACCCATGTGCCCGCTGTTATAAAAAACATCACTGACTCAGATCTTCTGGAAATGTCCATTGTTGAAAACATACAACGGGAAAATCTCAATTCTTTGGAAGAAGCAGAGGCATTCCAACAACTTATTACGAAATTTAATCTTACTCAGGAGCAGGTGGCAAAGCGGGTAGGAAAAAGTAGATCTGCTGTTGCAAATTTACTTCGTCTAAGACAACTGCCCGAACAAATAAAGGCAAGTATTCTGGAAAATATCCTTAGCATGGGACATGCAAGGGCCCTGTTAGGCGCTGATACATCAGCACAGCAAATTGCAGCCTGGCGGGCAGTTGTTTTAAAAAAACTTTCGGTCAGAGAAACGGAACGCCTTATAAACCGTTTGAAATCAGAAAAGAAAAAGTCCAAGGAATCTCAACCTGATTCAGAACAAATACACCTTTCAAATCTGGCTGATGATCTTTCCCGCCACCTTGGTGCCAAAACTCAGATCAAAAAACAGGGAGAAAAGGGGAAAATTTCAATCGAATTTTATAACAACAACGATCTTGACCGCCTTATAGACCTTTTAAAACAGCTATAGTTTCTTGTCAGCACCGACGGTGAACCCTAAACCCAGAACTCAGAACCTGATAAGTACCATGTCTCTTCATATAATTATTGATGGCTACAATCTAATACGCCAGTCAGCCACTTTAAGCGATCTTGACAGGCAGGATATTCAGCTCGGGAGAGAAGCTTTGCTTAATATGCTTGCGGCATATAAAAAAATAAAGCGTCACAAAATCACAGTTGTCTTTGACGGAACCAATGCACCTTTTATTTCTCAGCATAGAGATAAAATAAAAGGAATTGAGATAAAATTTTCCCGCATAGGTGAGTTAGCCGATACTGTTATTAAAAGAATGGCCTTAACAGAAAGGGAAAAAGCTCTAATTGTCAGCTCAGATATGCAAATAGTTAATACAGTAGCTTCTCAAGGAGCTTCCACTATCAGTTCACTAATGTTTGAGGAAAAGATAGCCATGGCAGAATATATGTCCGCCAAAGGTATTGACAGTGAAAATGAAGGTGGTTGGATTCCCACAACAAAAAAAAGGGGTCCCAGTAAACGGCTTTCAAAAAGAAAACGAAAAAACAGGCTAAAAATTAAAAAGTTATAAAGAAAAAATACATATAATGAAACGAATATGCGTAATCGACGGACAAGGAGGCGGGATAGGAAGCACGATTATAAAGAAGCTCAAAGAATGTTTTGATGAAAAAGTTGAAATTATAGCTTTAGGCGCAAATGCTATAGCAACATCCCAGATGCTTAAAGCAAAAGCAAATCGTGGTGCATCCGGAGAAAATGCTATTGTTCACACCATAAAGAGCGTTGATGTTATCATCGGGCCTATTGGTATAATTTTAGCAAATGCCATGATGGGTGAAATAACACCAAAAATCGCAGAGGCTGTAGCAAGCAGCCCCACAAAAAAACTTCTTATACCGCTAACTCAAGAAAATGTTGAAATAGTAGGGTTGTCCTCAATTCCACTTCCGCGTTTTATCGAATCATTGATACAGGAAAATTTAAAGGATTTTGCGGATAAAAATAAATAGTGTCCGAACGAAAACTAGAAAATTTTTTCAAGTTCAAGGAAAGCGCAAAGTTTAACCGCAGGAATACATTGAGTATTTCGAGGATTAAAATTTAAGCATGACGCAGAAATTGGAAAAATTAGCAGTTTTCGTTCAGGCACTAACTAAGGAACGAGGTTTAAATAACTTTCCCATTTATGCATCTCATCTTCAGGCCGTCTTTGCCCGATCTGAGTATTCAAAATCTACAAAATAGCTTGCTATTCCTTAAGATTTTGAATACTCAGATCGAACAAATTCGACCTAAATCTGAGCGCCTAAATGAGAAAGTTATTTAAACCTCGTTCCTAAGGGAGGAAACATTATGTGTGAAGCAAATGCTTATCTTATTGAAGAAAACGATAAAAAGCTGGTCATGGAGGCGGTTGATACAATCGAACCCGAGGGTGATGGTCTTCTATTAAACAACATATTCGGAGAGCAAAAACTCTTAACAGCGTATATTCATTCACTTTCTCTTGTTGATCATAAAATTTATCTAAAGCTGCGATGAGCTCTTTAGCAATTAGCTGTTAGCTCTTAGCATTTCAGTCGGTTACCATCAATTTGATTTTCACCCATTGGGTGAAATGTTGAGATCTACTCAGCACGGACATAATGTGCGATTTTGGAATTGTCTGTTTTCCCGTCAATACTTGTAAAACTGATTTTGAAAAGCTCAATTTATGCTCGTGCTGAGAATCTATCAAGTTATTTTTTACCGAACCCTAAAGCAAAAATAGCAGCTATAATCTCAATAATGCCTGACCTGATTAGATGAAAATATTACTTGCCAAAACAGCGGGCTTCTGCATGGGCGTAAGAAGAGCAGTTGAAATGGCTCTGGATGCGCCTCATAAATACGAAAATCCTATCTATACATATGGTCCTCTGATACATAATCCACACATCCTGAACCTTTTAAAAGAAAAGGGAATATCCGCCATAGATGATATTCCGAATCATGGTTCCGGTACTGTCCTGATAAGAGCTCACGGAGTTCCTCCACAATCAAAGGAAAAACTGAAAAAAACCGGCTTTACAATAATAGACGCCACATGCCCACGTGTAATCAAGGTGCAAACCATTATAAAGAAACACGCCGAGCGGGGCTATACACCAATAATTATAGGCAACAAGGATCATCCGGAGGTTACCGGACTGCTCGGCTACTCAAATGGCAAGGGCTACGTTATTGATAATATAAATGGTCTCAATTCTCTTCCCGCCTTTGAAAAGGCCATCATTGTTGCTCAAACTACTCAGGACATGGAATTTTTTGAAGAAGTAAAAAAATGGGCGAACAAAAAATTCCCGCACTACAAAATCTTCAATACTATTTGCGATTCTACAGCAAAGCGGCAGGCAGAAGTAAAACGTCTTGCAAAGTCAGTAGATGCGGTGATAGTCGTGGGCGGCAATAACAGCGGCAACACCCGGAGACTCGTCGAAATTGCAAGAAAAACAGGAAAATCTTCTTACCACATTGAATCAGAAAACGAGCTTGATTTAAAAGCTCTTGCCTCAGCCAAAAACATAGGATTAACAGCAGGAGCTTCTACTCCGAACTGGATAACAAAAAGAGTTTACAGAACTCTTGAATCTTTATTTTTAAAAAAAGAGCAGGAATGGCGCAGAACATTTTTTTCAATACAACGATCACTTTTACTGACAAACATCTATGTTTCCCTTGGCGCCGGATGTCTGTGTTACGCTTGTACCATGCTGCAGGGAATCAACCGGTATTTTCCCCATGTTTTTATATCTATACTTTATGTTTTGTCCATGCACATATTAAACAACCTGATTGGCAGCAAAGCCGACCAATACAATGATCCTGCAAGGGCTGCCTTTTACAGAAAGCATAAGGGATTTCTCGTAGCTCTTGCCTCAATTGCAGGCAGCGCAGGTCTGATTGCCGCCTATCTTATTGGCATTACTCCTTTTTGGATTCTTTTTTTCATGAGCCTTCTTGGTCTTTCATATAACATAAGGCTCGTGCCGGAAAACCTTTCTATGGGTGGATATCGCAGGATAAGGGATATACCGGGTTCAAAGACGGTTCTTATAGCAGCAGCATGGGGAATAGTTACTTCGCTATTCCCTGCGTTCTTAGTATCTGACAGTATTAATGTGAGTACGGTTATTGTGTTTTTTCTGTCAGCTTGCATGGTTTTTGTCAGAACTGCTTTTTTTGATACCCTTGATATGCAGGGTGACCGCATAGTAGGAAAAGCAACCATCCCAATACTATTGGGAGAAAAGCGAACCATGCGTTTTCTAAAGATCATATTAACTGTTATTCTCGTAATATTGCTGCTGTCGAGTGTGTTTCAGTTTATCTCAACCCTTGGCTTCCTGCTTACGATCTGTCCGGTTTTCATGTTTGTAATTCTTTTAGCCTATGAACGGGGCTATATGCTTCCCGGCATAAGGCTGGAATTTCTGGTTGAGACTCATTTTATTCTCGCCGGCGTTATCACTATAATCTGGTCAGTAGTTTAAGGAACGTGGTTCCTAAGAGTGCTGGGAATTGAGCGATTTTTCATGGATAACTCATAATGGATATTGTAAATATATTAAAGTTACCGGCGCTTTTGATTTTTGCATATATACTCGGTTCCATTCCCTGTGGAGTTATTTTGACAAAGTTGTTTACTCCCCTTGATATCAGAAAGAATGGCAGCGGAAATACAGGTGCTACAAATGTAAAAAGGATAGCAGGAACTACGCTTGGTGTGCTTACCCTCGCAGGAGATATGTTTAAAGGCCTTTTGCCTGTATATCTTGCTATCAATTTAACAGGTGTTAATGGTTTTTGGGCTGAAATATATGTATCCCTTATAGCTGTTTCAGCTTTATCAGGTCACTTTTATCCTGTTTTTCTGAAATTTAAGTGCGGTGGAAAGGGCGTTGCAACTACAGCGGGGGCTTTCATTATAATTTCACCTATAGCGTGTTTCTTTGCCCTGCTGACCTTTATCATGTTTATCTGTTTATGCAACAGGGTATCTGTCGGATCTCTTGGAGCGGCATTAATACTTCCAGTTGCTGTATGGAAGGCGACAAATTCAAAAGTTCTGGCGATATGCGCTGCTTCCATATCAATACTTA
Source organism: Deltaproteobacteria bacterium (assembly GCA_030262795.1). GTDB lineage: Bacteria > Desulfobacterota > Desulfobacteria > Desulfobacterales > ETH-SRB1 > B13-G4. The sequence continues at coordinate 10,206 of JAJSZO010000067.1, forward strand.
TCTACCTGCGCCATATTGAAAACATTAAGCGTGTGTTTTCCGGGACAGAACCTGTTATATGGAAGTATAGATGAAGTGGACCCCAAGCCAAGAACAATTTTCTCCTACCACTCAATTCCCAACATCAGGCAGTTAAGGCCGCTGCCGATTCCCAAAAATCCGACAAGATCATTTTTTATAAGAAACTCACGTTCCGATGCTATTGCAGCAGTTATTGGAAGTGATACGGTTCCTATATTCCCAAGATGCCGGAAGGTGGTAAAATCTTTTTCTTTTGGAATACCTATGGATTCCAGTAAAGTTTTCTGGTGAGTTGCTCCTACCTGATGGCAGATGACTTTATCGGGCTTATTATCGGGCAATGACAGTTCTTTTTTGAAATTTTTGTATGTTTCAATTCCCAGGATTATACCATTTTGCAGTACTCCAACCGAATCTGTCTCCATAACATGAAGTCCGCTTGCAGGTATTCCGGTATTCGGGCCCCAACGGCAAAGTTCGTGATGCTTTGTTGCATTCCTTACTATTCCCCCTAAAAAACGGTGTCCATCATCGGAGATTGATTCATCCGTCAAAAGAACAGCAACTGCTCCTGAGCCGCCTGTAAGGGTTGCAATCGTTTTTTTAAGGACTTCCATGTTTTTTGTTTTAAGCAGCCGGTCTATTGTAATATCGACAATCTGCCGGGCTGATTCGCATGATATCACAAGACCCGCTCTGATATGTCCCAGCTCAATAGCATTGGCAATTTGAACCATTCCGTTAAGAATGCCCAGGCAGGCATTTGAAACATCATAAATCTGTGCCTTACTGCCTATCCCAAGACCATGTGCTACTGCGCAGGCTGTCGCCGGTTCCAGGTTGTCCCTGCAAACACCTCCGTAGATAAGCATGCCGATGGACATAGGTGAAATACCGGATGTTTCTATTGCCTTTTGACCTGCTTTTATTGCACCTTCATACATTTTAAAATCTGGGTTCCAGAATCTGCGTTCCTCTATTCCGGTTATTGCTTCTAATTGACCTTTTTGCAGATGAAGTTTTTCGTAAAGAGGCTCCAGGCGCATTTCCAGATCTTCTGATGTCACCACATTCGGGGCAAGTTCATAACCAAATGAGTTTATGTAAACTTTTGAGTAAAGCATAAGGGTTAGGTTCAGGGTTCAGGGTTTTTGAAAGGAATTATATCAATATTTCTTTATTTTAATAAGTCTTTATATTTTCTTGAACCATGCAATATTCTCAATATCGTAATTTCGTTATCAGCTTCATTAACCTGATAAAATATCAGGAAATTTTCAAATATCAGTATTCTGCAGTCTCTGTCTATTTCTTTGGCTCTGCAACTGACACCCAGATACGGAGATGTGAGCAGATTTTCAAT
>JAJSZO010000068.1 GCA_030262795.1 Deltaproteobacteria bacterium
AGGCTCAATTTCACCTGAAAATCTCTTCAATTCAGTATCAAGTTCAGCAAGCCTTTTATTATTCTCTTTTGTTTCATAAGCTATTGTCTGTTTTTCTTTATTAACCTGCTCGGAAAGCTCTTTATATTCATTGTTTCTATCAGATAGAACTCTCTCGACATTCTCCATTTGTTCAAGGCATTCGAACTGTTTATCTTCAATTTGAGAATTTATTGCTTTAATATCTTCAATTGCTTTTAGTAATGAATGGTATTCCTTGTTTGTTTTAATAGTTCCGAGTCTCTCCTGACTTTTCTTTAACCTGGAAATATTCATTTCTATATCAGATTTATATAAACGATAACTCTTTTTCAGCTCATCAAGTTTTAATTCTTCATCTTTCGTAGTCTGCTCAAACTCACTAAAACTTGAAGAAAGACTATCCAGCCTTTGAGTAACGTTACTTAAAATCAATTTAATTCCGTTGCTTTCTGTCTCAATTCTTTGAAGTTTTACCAGATTATCTATCTGTTCTTTCATATCCCAAACTCGGCAATCGTTTAACGGTTAACAGTGCACGGTTAAAATACTTCAGACGTTGTATAGTTCATCAGCGATTCTAATGATGACATTTTTTTTCAAAATTAGAATTGCTGATAAGTTCATTGAAAAAAGTGTAAGCTGTAAACACAACCAACAACCGTGAACTGTGAACCGACAACCGTGAACCATTATAAAACAACAAACGGATCTTTTTCCAGTTTACATGCCTCAACTTTTACATCAAACTCACTTTCAACAAGAACTTTTTGAAGACGTTCCGCCAGCACTTCAACTATTAAATGCTCAGATGCAAAATGTCCTATATCAATCAGGCCAAGATTTGCGGCCTCGACAGCCCTTGCATCATGATAACGCAAATCTCCGCTTATATAAACTTGAGATCCCGATGAAAAAAAGTTATTCATCAGGCTTGACCCGCTGCCGGTGCACACAGATGCAGTCTTAACAGACAAATTCGGTTTTCCGACGATTTTTATTGATTTCAATTTAAGTATTTTTTTAATTTCCAATGCGAAATCAGCAAGCTCTTTTTTCTCATCAAGTTCTCCAATACGACCAATACCCTGAGCATTCTCTTGAGTTATAAGCGGATAAACATCATATGCCGGCACCTCATAAGGGTGAGCCTTTCTCACATGCCGGATAACGCTTTTGAGATTACTCCTTTGTACAATGGTTTCTATTCTTATCTCATCTGTTTGAGTAATCTCACCTAATTTGCCTATAAATGGATTTGCCTGGGAGCCAGGCTTGAAAGTACCTTTTCCTTTAGTTCTGAAAGAACAGCATGAATAATTTTCAATTTCCCCGGCCATGTCCATAATTTCAAAAAAAGAATCTAAAACTTGTTGCTCATACTCAACAGGCACGTACAATACAAGCTTATAATTTTCTGCGCCCCTGACCTTTCCCAGAACTTTCAGATTTTTTAGACCGATACGTGTTGCAATAACATCATTTATACCATCTTTTGCGCTGTCAAGGTTGGTATGTGCTGAAAATATACCGGTGCGGTGTCTAACGGCCATATTAATTACACGGCCAACAGGAGTGCTGAAATCAATGGATTTCAAAGGTTGAAATATCAGAGGATGATGTGTAATAATTAAATTAATATCATTGTTGCAGGCAGCCTCAACAACATCGGGAGCAGGATCCAAAGCAATCCACACTTTTTTTACCGGCCAGTTATTTTGTCCAACCTGTAATCCGACATTATCCCATTCTTCAGCAAGATGGAATGGTGCAAAGTTTTCCATCGCCTTAATGATATCAGATGTTTTTGCAATCATTGTTCAATCATAAAAAATGGGCCCACCTGGATTCGAACCAGGGACCGACCGGTTATGAGCCGGTGGCTCTGCCAGCTGAGCTATGGGCCCGCAAATTTGATTTATTAACTTTATAGAAACTTTTTGTCAAGCATTAAGCAATTCTAATTTTGGTATTTTGTAGGTTGGGTTGAGGTACGAAACCCAACAATTATGCTAAAATTAGAATTGCTGTCAAGCATTAGGTTCGATAAAACTTTTCAATTTACGACTTCTGGTTGGATGTCTTAGTTTTCTCAAAGCTTTTGCCTCTATTTGCCTGATTCTTTCTCGTGTTACCGCAAAATCCTGCCCGACCTCCTCAAGAGTATGATCTGCTTTTTCACCGATTCCGAATCGCATGCGTAAAACCTTTTCTTCCCTCGGAGTCAATGTTGCAAGAACCTTTCTTGTTTGCTCAGCAAGATTCAGGCTTACAGCGGCATCTGAAGGAAGCATAAACTTTTTGTCTTCAATAAAATCACCAAGATGGCTGTCCTCTTCTTCACCGATAGGTGTCTCTAATGAAATAGGTTCTCGTGCAATTTTTAATACCTTGCGAACCTTATCAATAGGTATTTCCATCTTATCTGCTATCTCCTCAGGCTTAGGCTCACGCCCAAACTCCTGCACCAGATATCTTGATGTACGGATCAGCTTATTAATAGTTTCTATCATATGTACCGGAATTCGAATAGTTCTTGCCTGATCGGCAATTGCCCTTGTTATGGCCTGCCGTATCCACCATGTTGCGTATGTGCTGAATTTATAACCACGGCGATACTCAAATTTATCCACCGCCTTCATAAGGCCAATATTGCCTTCCTGAATCAGGTCAAGAAACTGAAGACCTCTATTGGTATATTTTTTTGCAATGCTGACAACCAGCCGTAAATTCGCCCTGGTCAACTCACTCTTGGCTGCTTTCGCTTTTGCGCGTCCTTCATCAACACCTAACATGATTTTTTTTAAAGCCCGGCAATTAGTCTTTATGACATATTCTCTTTCTTTTATCTCTTCATGGATATTTTTAAGTTCCGTATATAATAATAACGTTCTCTCATCCACAGTCAAATCACAACTATCCTCAATCCATTGAACAAATTTCGTCTCTGTTGTTAAATTGTCGCAAAGTTCATCGGCTGACACATTAAATATATCTGCATACATAGAAATTTTTTTATCCATGGAATCAAACCATTTTATCCGGCCTCTTATAATATTCTCAATTTTATCTATTATTTTCCCTTCGAGACGCCATTTTTTTAACAGGTCGAATATCTTATTATTCCTGCGAGTTATATAATTTCTAATGCTACTCTGTTCAGACAAATCTAATTGTGATGAAAATAGTTGTTCCCTGTATGCTTGATTTTCTTTGTCAATCTTTTCAATCGAACAAATGGTGCTTAAAAACTTCTCGGTTTGTAATACTTCATCAACATATCCATCGCCTTCGTCAACATCTCTTAACACATGTTTTGGACGAAGTTTACCACTTTCAATACGTTTCCCTAAATCTAAAAGGCATTCCACTCCGGCAGTGGTACCTATAAGCGACCTTAAAACAAATTGTTCGCCTGCCTCAATTTCCTTGGCTATTACAACCTCTTCTTCCCTGCTTAAAAGGGTAACAAGCCCCATCTCGCGCAGATACATCTTGACAGGATCGGTTACTGCGCCAAAATCATCAGAAGCAACAGATTTGGTTTGCCCATTTTTTTCTTTTGGTTCTACCCTGTTCTCCGCTACATTGCATTTCTTTTGATCCACGATCTCAATATCAAGATCGTCAAACATCATCAGAGTTTCATCAAATTTATCAGAAGATAACATATCTTCCGGAAATACCTTGTTAATCTCGTCATAAGTTAACGAACCTTGTTTCTTACCTTTTACAATCAGTTTGTTTAATGCCTGTTTACTAATCTTCTTTATTTTTTTCTGTGTTGCAGCGGATTTAGTTGCCATATATTTCAGCCTCCTAATGACTTCAAAACTTTTAGCTTAGCGCTTTGCATAACCTGAATTTGCTTTTCCTTTAACAATTTTTGAGACAGCTCTAAAAGCAACTCATGGTCATTACAGTCCTCTGCTGCCTTTATCTTCTGCAACAAAGTCTTTTTTTGACGATTTCGGAATAACTCAAATTGCGATAACAACTTGAGGCAGCCTTCACGGCCCCACTTATCTTCACCAATTGACAACGAGGCAACAATACTTCTTTTTTCCCTGTCGTCAATGCTGTTAACGATATCAGATACCATTCCGTTGCCCCGGGTACTCACATCATGCAATTTATCTCGAACGTCCTTATGTTCTCCCTGCTTCAGAACTAGTTGACCAATTAACTTTAAAAATTCATCTTCGAAATGATCAAGTATATTACGCGAAATAATTTCAGGTAATATTTCGGGAAATTGAAGCATCATTGCAATAATTTTTCTTTCGTGCCTGTCCCCCTTTAAGATAAGATTTCTATCCTGCGTCTTGTCTGACAAATCTTTATTTGGTTTGATGCTTTTATTGCCGGATATTGTTCTCACCTTTTCCAGAATTGCTAGTTCATCAATTCCTATAATTTCTGCAAGCTTCTTGATATATAAAGATCTTTCAACACTATCATTAATATAAGCCAGGGGCTGTTTCATATCCGATATGATACGAATTTTCCCTTCAATGGAAAGCCCGTACTTTTTTACAGCGGAGTCAATAAGAAAAAGAATTATACCTTGAGCTTCTGAAGCGGCATCCATAAAGGATTTATATCCAAATTCAAAAAGATACGAGTCAGGATCATATCCTTCCGGTAATACAAGAATTTGCGCATTAACATATTCTTTATCGAAAACTTTTATGCTTCGCTCTGCTGCCTTAATGCCGGCCGCATCAGAATCATAAACCAGAACAAATCTGCCATTTTTACCAACAAATCCTCTAAGAATCCTGACATGCTCCTGAGTTAGTGAAGTACCGAGTGTTGCTACGGAGTTAAGAATTCCATGCTGATGTAATGCCAACAGGTCAAAATATCCTTCGACAATGTAAACCGTTTCGCTTGCCCGGCAATGTTCTTTTGCAATGTGCAATCCATAAAGAGATCGACTCTTGTTATAAACATATGTCTCGGGAGAATTCAGGTATTTAGGCAGGGAATCGTCCATTACACGTCCCCCAAAACCTGACACTTGCCTGCTGACATCAAAAATCGGAAATATTATACGATTTCTGAAACGGTCATAATAGCCCTTTTTACCCTCCCTTTTAATAATCAAACCCGATTTTTCAACAAGTTCATGCGATATGTTTTTTTTTGAAAAATAATTTATAACATTATCCCAGCCTGCAGGAGCAAACCCCAGATTAAATATAGCGATAGTATCTTCTCCCATTCCACGTTTCTTGAGATATTCTAAAGCTATTTTTCCTTCAGCATCGCTTAAAAGGCTATGGTTAAAAAAATCCATCGCCTGTTTATTTACAGCAAGCAAGCTTTCTCTTTCACTAATCCGCCTTTTTTGCTCTGACGACATTGCCTGAACCGGAATCTCAATGCCATATCTGCTCGCAAGCATTTTTGCCGTCTCAAAAAATGAAAGACCTTCATAATTCATCAAAAAGTTAAATACATTTCCACCGGTACCACAGCCAAAACAATAGAATATTTGTTTCTCGGGACTTACAGTAAAGGACGGTGTTTTTTCGGTATGAAACGGACAAAGGCCAACATAGTTCCTTCCAACTTTTTTCAGAAGAATCAGTTCTGAAATAATATCTACGATATCAGCACTATTTCTAATCTCTGAAACCTTATCTTCGGGAATAAAAACTGCCAATAAAAGTACCCCCCAGCAAACTATGAAATAGGGAAAAAGGTGATAACGGTAGGATATTAAGGAACGTAGAAGTTATTTCGTCCACGTTCTTAAATGGAATGAAGTTTAGGAACGTGGACAACATAACTTCCCCGTTCCTTAGCAAAGTCGAACATTTTTCAAATGTATTTTTAATATTATTAATTATTTTAACTTTACAAAATAACTATCAATAATATTTTTGTCAAGGTACGATATTAAAATTTGTTTCACTCGTTCCGTGGCTCTGCCACGGAATGCCTTGATAGAGGCACTGCCTCATATAAATACAGATAGTTATATGATGAGGCAGAGCCTCCCGGGATGCGTTCCCAGGCAGAGCTTGGGAACGAGTAGAACCTTAACTTTAGGCACGTTAATATACTTCAGGCACTTGTAATCTTGAAACTTCAATAGCTTCTTTAAGGTTCAGGGTCCCGCTATATAGTGCTCTTCCGGTAATAACTCCAACTACCCCTGCCTCTCTTAAAGGCATTAAATTTTTTATGTCCTCTATTGTTGAAACACCGCCTGAAGCAATTACCGGTATTGATACAGCCTCTGCGAGACGTCTTGTTTCTTCGATATTCGGACCGGTTTGCATGCCATCTCTATGTATATCGGTAAAATTTATTGCTGCAACACCACAATCTTCAAATTGCTTTGCCAGATCAACGGCTTTAATTTGAGTCGTCTCAGTCCATCCCTCAATAGCAACAAATCCGTTTCGTGCATCTATCCCAACAATAATCTGACCTGGAAATGTCCTGCAGGCATCTTTAATTAGATCGGGGTTGTTAATTGCCTCAGTTCCGACAATTACCCTTTTTACCCCGATATCAAGAAACATGCTTATGGTATCTTTATCCCTTATTCCACCTCCAACCTGAATATGGGCGTCAACGCTTTCAACTATTTTTTTGATTGAATTAAAATTTTGAGGACTTTTTTTAAAAGCACCGTCAAGATCAATTACGTGAATAATTTCAACATGTTGCAAATCCCACTTCTTTGCCATAGCCGCAGGATTATCTGAAAAGACTGTTTCTTCATCCATACGCCCCTGAAGGAGTCTGACACATCTACCGTTTTTTATATCAACTGCAGGTATAATAATCATAGTTCCGGAAATGTCCGAAGCACATCTTCAAGACCTGAGACAGCCATCTCTTCTGCGGTAATCCAGCTTCCCTTTCTTCTTAAAAATGTGCCGATCTTAAAAAAGTTTTCGAATAATGAACGCTGGGTTTCATCAAAATGACCCACCCATAACATACTGCCATTTGAAACATCTATAAGATGAATATCAAATGCAACAGAAGCGGACGAATCAACGGAATACCGCGTCCCTACCCTATCCTTGAATTGATAAACATGCCCTACCAGTACTGCATCGGCATAAAGAGCACGCCCGATTTTAACTAATATATCACGTTCCGACAACCCGGTTTTATCTGCCGCCAGCAAAACCGACATAGCACCCATGGACTGGCCGGGAAGTATAAGCTCAAAATCTTTACGGTTTTTAATTATAGCAATCAGGCGATCTGTAAAAAGATCAACTGCAAACGTTTCCACATCTCCTGTAGAAAAAACATTGCCGCATAACGGGCACCTGACATTAACATTTTTACCATATAAAATTGATAAATCTTTAAAAGGCAAAATCAACAACTTTTTTATACCGGATTTTGCTATGGGTGTTTCAGGAATAATTATATCAGACTTGCAGGCAGATAATAATAAAATTAACGCAAGAATACCAATTCCAACCAAACAGCGCAGATTATTAAGATGTATTTTCTGTATCATAAAAAATGGTTTTAAGTTTTAGGTTTTAAGTTTTAAGTTTTAAACCATTACCTTTGAGCTTTTGCCGTAAACCGTGAACCATTATCCCTGATCCCTGGCCCCTGATCCCCGACCCCTATCTCATCACAATGTACCTTTTGTAGAATGCACATCTGTAATACGGTCATCAAAAGAAACGGCTTGTTCCAGCGCCCTGCCGACGGCCTTGAAAATTGATTCTATAATATGGTGTTCGTTTTCGCCGTAGCTGACATTTATATGAAGATTCATCCCTCCCTTGGTAGAAAATGCCCTGAAAAATTCCTTTGCAAGGGAAAAATCAAACTTGCTGCCCGTGGTTTTTATATCCGGAATATTGAATATTAGATAAGGCCGCTTTGATAAATCAATGGCAACCGATGCCAAAGCATCATCCATGGGAGTTACAGAAAAGCCATATCTCTTTATTCCCTTCCTGTCGCCGAGAGCTCTATCAAATGCATCTCCCAATACAAGCCCGACATCTTCAACGGTATGATGAAAATCGACCTCAATATCTCCTTTTGCAGATATGCATAGATCAAAAAAACCATGGACAGCAAAAAGCGTAACCATGTGATCAAAAAAGGGAATACCGGTTGAAATCTCATGCTTGCCCTTACCGTTTAGATTCAGTTTAATATTGATAGCTGTTTCTTTAGTTTTGCGGTCAATCTCTGATGTTCGTTTCATACTCATATCAGCAAAATCCTTCGTTTACCTGCATCTCACCGAATGTAAGGCATCCTTTTATTTTTGAGCGAACCCTTAATCTCATATTTGGGTTTTCAAATTTCTGGCAAATACCAATATTTTTTGGTTTTAATTTATAAAAAAATTTCGTATGAAAACGATTAGAAAAAAAAATCAAGTGGAGATGAGGGGGGTCGAACCCCTGACCTCGGCATTGCGAACGCCGCACTCTCCCAACTGAGCTACATCCCCACAAAATGCCCTAATTTTTATATCAAATAATATAGCATTGGTCAAATTAAATAAAATAAAACAAGGGTCGGATAACGTTTTCCTGATCCACGACTCCTGACCCATAGATAAAGGAATAATAATTAATTATGAATAATAAAATCATATTAACTGATGCATTTAAATATAATAATATTGATCAGGATAAAATATTACCACCGGAAGAAACAGTTAAGCAGTTTAAGGAAAAACTTAAAAAAATTGACCTTGATCTTCTGCAAGATACTGTAAGAATTGATAATGGAAGACTTGACATCCCTGTTTATTTCAGCATTTGCGGTAATGATGCATATGCTTTAACCGGAACAAGAAAACAGATGGGGAAAGGTGGTACTACACAGCAGGCTGAGGCAAGTGCCGTAATGGAGCTGGCAGAAAGATTCAGCTTGTTCAGCTTTCGCAATAATCCGGAAAATTTTCTATTCGAAAAATATCGCAACATAAAAGATAAAGCTATCCCGTTTAAAATGATTGCGCAATCCGTTAACGATGATTCCGACAATCTTGAAATTGCAGAAAAAATATTTGAGGGTATTCATTTTAAATGGACAAAAGCTTTCAATCTGACACAGAACAAAGAAATACTGATTCCATTTGACTGGTTTTTTACGATTAACGAGTTTAACGGTGCATGCGCCGGCAACTGTGTTGAAGAAGCGATCTCTCAGGGCATGTGCGAAGTTGTTGAAAGGCATGTATCATCAATAATAAGTCATAAAAAATTGAGGATTCCTTTAATTAATGCGGATTCGGTAACAGATCCCATGGTTGTTGAATTGATAAAAAAATATAGAAATGCAGGTGTAAAATTATATATTTCAGATTTTTCCCTGCAAACCGGTATCCCCACTGTAGGTGTTCTGGCATACGACCCGCTGACTTTTCCAAAAACCAGTGAAATAGTATGGACAGCAGGAACAACTCTTAACCCTCAGAAATCCTTAAGCCGCGCCCTTACAGAAGCTGCTCAGCTCGCAGGTGATTTTAATACCGGCTCAAACTATGTTGCAAGCGGTCTTCCCAAGTTCAAAGGAATAGAAGAAGCTGAATTTGTAATTAATCCGAGAAATGAGCCCGAAAATAAGATTGACATTAAAAACCTTCCTGATCTTTCTGATAATAATATTAAAGTCGAGATAGAAAACTGTATTTCTTCACTTAAAGAAAAAGGAATGGAAGTAATTGTTATAAACACAATGAATCAGAAACTGGAAATACCTGCTTTTTATACAATTATTCCCGGTGCACATTTCAGAGAAAGGGCTTTGGAAAACAGCGTATGCATGTTTGCAGCAAAGCATATTGCCAATACATATGATCCGGAAACCGCTGTATTTAAGCTTCAAAATATCGAAAATATTCTTCCTGAAAAGTACTATATCAAATTCTATCTTGGCTCATGCCACCTTGCCATGAATAATCTAAAAACTGCTCTAACCTGCTTTACAAAATCGCTCGAACTTGAGCCTGCAAATCAGGACAAACCCAGTATTTACTCTTATATGGGCGTTTGCCTTAAAGACATGGGGGAATACCACAATGCTATTTCAGCCCTTATGAAAGGCGAAAAACATGACAGTGAAAGAACCGATATCTATAATTCAATGGGATTTTGTTATTTCAAACTCAAGGAACATGAAAAAGCTATAGATTGTTTCAAAAAAGTTCTCCAAATTAATCCGGGCTCAGCCATAGACTATGCTAACATTGCCTCAAACTACTGCGAAATGGGAAAACCGATTAAGGCAATCCAATATTACAAAACCGCTCTATCCATAGATCCGGGAATAGATTTTGCAAAAGACAATATGGAAAAACTGCTGACTATCAATCAGGCGAGTTAGGCAAGCGAGTTAGGAACGTGGACGAATTAATATGTTGTAAAATTTAATATTTTATGTTATAAAATAAAAATACAAAGGGGAAAAAGAAAATATGTCAGAAAAACATCCTGAATGTCCGCTCTATAATCCATTAAATTGTAAAGAGTATTACAATCCAAAAGTGTGTGCATTTGTGAAGAAAGACAAAATATGTCTTAAAAAAAAGAAACCAAAACCAAAACCAAAATCAAAAAAAATAGATGATTAACCTGTGAACCGTTACTTTATCAGAAAAATCAGGCATGGCCTGCGGTGTCTGATAGAAGAAACGGTTCTATACCCATTTTTCTTACCGTCTCATTCCACCTGTCATCAACCTGAACATCAAAAATAATATCTTCATAAACAGGGCATGTAAGCCATGAATTTGCCATAATCTCTGCTTCAAGTTGTCCCGGCCCCCAGCCGGCACATCCCAAAGAAATTATATACAACTCAGGCCCTCTTCCCATGGCTATTGCGTCCAAAATATCTCTGGAGTTACTCATAGCGAGATAAGGAGTAATCATAAAGCAGCTCGCCCATTCAAAGGGAGGGCCATGCAGCACAAATATTTCGCCTATATGGACAGGCCCGCCCAAATGAATTTTTATATTCCCTGCTTCAGGTATATAATCCATTTTAAGCTCATCAAAAATCATTTTCCCGAAGATACCGGAATGAACCCGATTCACAACAATGCCTACAGCTCCATCAGAATTATGCTCAGAAATACAAGTTACAGTCTGAAAAAAATTCGGCTCATTAAGGGCCGGCATTGCTACTATAAACTGTCCTTTAAGGTAAGCCATATCGTTTAATTTCCAAAAATATTAACAATTTTCATTGAAAAACTTATATTTTCATTTTAGGTTAGCTGTTAAAATATATCTATAACTTTTTTAATA
>JAJSZO010000069.1:0-1470 GCA_030262795.1 Deltaproteobacteria bacterium
AAAAAAAAAAAAGATTTTGACGAAAAAAAAGAAAAACAGGATAATTCAGACTTATCGGAAAAGACATCTTTTTTTGAACGTTTAAAAAAAGGTCTTTCCAAAACCCGCGAAATTCTTTCAACAGACATAGATGATCTCTTTACGGGAAAAAGGAAAATTGATGACGGTTTATTAGAAGAACTCGAAGAGCTTTTGATAACCTCCGATATCGGCGTGCAGCTTTCAATGGATATTATTCAAAAAATTTCAAAGAAATCCTATAAAATATCTGACGCAAACCAATTAAAGGATGTTTTGAAAGAGGAAATATTTTCACTTCTTAATTTGCAAACACCAAAGCAAGTCCCTGAAGCTGCTTCCACTAAACCCAGAATAATAATGGTGATTGGTGTAAACGGTGTCGGCAAAACAACCACAATCGGAAAACTTGCAGCAAAATTCAATTCAGAAGGAAAGAAAGTATTGATAGCTGCTGCCGATACTTTCAGGGCTGCGGCTGTTGAACAGCTTGCGATATGGGCTGACAGGGCAGGCGCTCAAATAGTAAGGCACAGGGAGAATGCTGACCCTGCTTCTGTAGCTTATGACGGTATTGAAGCCGCTATTGCAAGGGATGTGGATATCGTTCTTGTAGATACTGCAGGAAGAATTCATACCAAAATAAATCTTATGGAAGAACTTAAAAAAATTAAACGAACCATATCAAAAAAGCTGGACGGCGCCCCTCATGAAATCATTTTAGTTCTTGATGCGACAACAGGTCAAAATGCTTTGTCGCAGGTTAAACTATTTGATGATGCACTTGGGGTAACGGGGATAGCACTTACAAAGCTTGATGGAACTGCAAAAGGTGGTATTGTTATAAGTATTTGCGACACTCTCAAAATTCAACTGAAGTATATTGGTATTGGCGAAAATATAGATGATCTGCAAGATTTTAATGCAAAAGAATTTGTGGACGCTCTTTTCTAAATGATTATCTACCTTCAGATATAACCATACAGCAAGTTAACGCTAACTATTATATGGAAAGTCTTATATAATGCTAATTTGTGTTGACATTAGAAAAACCATGCTATATGGAGCTGACAATAAAGGCGATGGCGCTGATAACAAGGGCTGTTGTATTATTAATCATCAACAACAAAGAGGAGAGTAAGTATGACAAAAGCAGAATTGGTAGAAAAAATGGCGGAGGACGCAGGCATTCCCAAGGTCGCAGCATCAAGTGCACTAAATGCTTTCATGGATGGTGTAACAAAGGCGCTAAAGAAAAAAGACGGTAAAGTTACTCTCGTAGGATTTGGAACTTTTTCAAAAGTCCGCAGAAAAGCTCGTAAAGGCCGTAATCCTCAAACAGGTGACCCGATTAAAATCAAAGCATGCAATGTCGTTAAGTTCCGACCCGGAAAGAAACTAAAAGAAGCCATATAGTTTAAGCTGTTAGCTGTTAGCTGTTAGCTGTTAGCT
>JAJSZO010000069.1:1570-7152 GCA_030262795.1 Deltaproteobacteria bacterium
GCTAATGGCTAATGGCTAATGGCTAAACCGCTTTTATTTTTGTCCTCGTTTTTGAGCGAACCCTTAGTATCTGAGTTCAAACTCATAATACTCACCTTTATAGTCTTCCAATTCCACATCCACTTTTTCAACATCAGCAAGGCGCGGGCCGTTCCTGCACCATTTAAGAATTGAGTTTACATTCTCTTCATTACCTTCAAAAACAGCTTCAACTGTCCCATCTATTTTGTTTCTTACCCATCCCAAAACCTCGCAGCTATCTGCCACGCGTTTTGTTTCCATTCTAAAAAAAACTCCTTGAACCCTGCCGCTTATTATTGCGTGAACTCTCACTTTCTTTGCCATGGTAGCCTCTTAAATGCTGATTCCCGTCCATTGAATTATTTGTAAGCTCTCGGAAAATAGAAATTGGAAATTGGGCATTCTTGCTTTTGTGCTGTTCTTCCCAATTTCCCATTTCAAGTTTCAAACCGTGAACGGTTACAATTATTTTTGCGACTGATTATTTTCCGAAACATCCTGGATAATATTCATGCCTATGTAAATATAATGAAGGCCTGATATTATTGTAAGCCCTGCCGTGAGCCAGTATAATGACCATTGAATCATATAAAAATGTGGGAGCTTTGGATTGAGGAGAACTAAAAAGACTGTGGAAAGCTGGGCAACGGTAGTACATTTACTGGCGATACTCGGCCTTACATCAAAATTAATATCAGTCATTGCAAAAATAGTAACTCCCAGCAGTATTAAAATATCACGACTTATTACGATAACTGTCAGCCAGCCAGGTACTATTTTAAGAATTGCCAGGCTTACAAAAGCCGAAGCTAAAAGGAGCTTATCTGCTATAGGATCAAGGTAAGCCCCAAATTCCGTATGCTGATTAAAATATCTTGCAAAAAGCCCGTCTAAAGCATCGCTTATAGCAGCTATGGTAAAGACCAAAAGAGCAAATGATAATAAATTTTTCAGCAGAAAAATAACAAAAAGAGGAGTTAGCAGTATTCTGCCAAGAGTTAAACTATTAGGAATGTTTATGGTCAATTTAGTCGATGTTCCAATTAAATAAGTCTGATTCTTAAATGATCTTGGGAAACTTCGTAAATATTTATACCAAATGTTTCAAAATTCTTCGACATCAAGGCATCCGCAAGTTCCTTTGCATTTCCCCGGAAAGTTACAATGATGGTTGTCTCATCAGCTTTCATTTCGCTTGTTTGCGCTGTAACAACTCCGGGAATTTCATTCAATACGTTGCGAAAAATAACAAAGCTTGATAAATACCTTGTACCTTCAACAATGATCGCTACCGTTGAAAGGCTCTTCTTAACTTCTTTCTGCCATATAATAGCTATTTGTGAAGCCAGTTCCCTGCCTGCAAGGTATCCTGCATTTGAAAGTGCATCCCTTCCACCTGTGATATCATCTTGATTAACAGAAACCACTGTCTGTGTGGTAGAAGCAATTTCTTTTCCTGTATCTGTCCGTAATGCGCGGGCAGACACAATACCAATAAATGATTTTATATTTTCTCCCATAGTATTCGGAGCTAAATCGGCTTTAGATATTCCTGCTATTACTACATCTGCATGTAAACTATTCCCAAGCCTGACCGCCTCCTCGTTACTAAGATCGGGTTTGTATTTTATTGCTTCAAATTCTTCATTTTTAATTAAACTTTTTTGATCAATTACAAAAAAACCATTTCTAAGCATACCCTCTGCCATGGCAATCTCGGAATAACTCCTCACAACGGACATATCTTCCATCCACCAATACTGCGGCAAGATGTCATCAAGATTCTGTTCTGCAATAAAAAAAAGTATGTCAGGCATGGTTTTTTTGCGAACTTTTATGCCTGAGCCCATCAACTGCTGCTTAATTACAAAGGTTGATACTGTCGCCTGAACAAGTACTCTGTACGTTTCCCCGAATTTCAATTCCGTAAGGACTTTGTAGTATCCAACAAATTTTGAAGAGTTATCATAGAGAATTTCATTTAATGTTTTAAAATTCCGTATCATCGACTCAATGGGCAAAAAATCCGCAACAGCAAGCTCAACAGCAGAAACCAGGCTGTTTTTAATCGCCTGATCCCTCGCTTTTGCAACATCACCGCCTCGAATTGTACTTGTTCCTATCACTTCAATAATTCTTTCCGAAGTATCTTCCCCAGCATTAACAATACCTGACAAGTTTGCGACAACAGCAAGTATAAAAACTGTAAAAACCAGTCTTTTAATCCATAAAAATAAATACATATAATTAGTGCCTGAACGAAAATCCATAAATATCAAGCCTCACGAACCAAAGCATAATCAGCTATATTTAAAAGCAACTCTTTTGTTGCAGAAGGTTCAAAGAACAAAATAAAGTTTTTCGCCTTTTCAACATGTTTTAATGCAAGTCTTTTTGTATATTCAAGTCCGCCATATTTTTTTAATAATTCTATCAATAGTTCAAAATCATTAAAAGAAAAAATTTTATCTGTAATTATTTTTTCCATAATGATCCTATCTTCGGAATCAGCTTTTTTAAAAGAATATATTACAGGAAGTGTGAGTTTTCCTTCTTTCAGGTCTGCTCCGACCTCCTTCCCAAGAATGCTTGTATCCGATGTATAGTCAAGCAGATCATCCGCCATCTGAAAAGCAATCCCCAGATTAACACCGTATTCTGCAAGAGCTTTTTCCTCTTTTTCCGAAGCATCTGCAATGAGGGCGCCTGTCCAGCATGCTCCCTGCATAAGCACAGCGGTCTTGCGCCGGATTATCTCTATATACTCATCTTCCGTCAGGTCTAAATTTCCCATTCTTGTTAACTGGTGTATTTCTCCCTGGGACATATCCTCGGTTATTTTCGTCATAATTTGAATTACTTTGATGAGCCCTGTTTTAACCGAGATTGAAAGTGAACGCGCAAGAAGAAAATCCCCGGTCAGAACCGTAATAGAATTCCCCCATATTGAATGTGCAACAGGTTGCCCTCGCCGCAAAGTCGCTCCATCAACAAGATCGTCATGCAGCAAGGTGGCGGCATGTAAATATTCAAAAATTGTGGAAGTGGAATAAGTTTTATCCATGTCTCCTTTATATCCACAAATTCTTGCCGAAAGAATCATCAGCAAAGGCCTTAATCTCTTGCCTCCTGAAAACAATATATGACTCGCAACATCTGAAATTAGATCAAGATACGGATTTAGATTTTGCTTAAGTGCGTGTTCAATTTCCGTAAGATCTTCACGCACCATGGAAAGTATTTTATTTTTCAGATCGCTCATACTGTTTTCCCTGCCAGATCATATTCAAAAGCGTCTGTAATCTTTATGTCGACAAATCTGCCGAGCTGCAACTGATTTGAATTAATATATGTAATTCCATCTACTTCCGGGGCCTGAAAACATGTTCGGCCGATAAATAGATTGTTTTTTGGTTTCTCTTCCATTAGAACCCGCAGAACTCTTCCTATATACTTTTGATTATTTTTTAGAGATATATCTGCCTGGCGAGACATCAGCCAGTCATGTCTTTTTTTTGCTGTGTTCTTTGGAACATGGCTGGAAAGTCTGTGAGATAGCAAATCTTCGGAATCAGAATATATAAAAACACCAAAGTGATCGAAACAAATATCTTCTACAAAATCAAACAACTGTTGAAATTCCTCGTCTGTTTCTCCTGGAAAGCCCACTATAGCCGTTGTTCGCAGTACACAATCAGGAGCTGTTTTTCTAATTTTTTCAAACAGTCTGTATAAATCATCACGTGTATATTTTCGACCCATTCTTTTTAAAACAGAACTACTGACATGCTGTATAGGAATGTCAAAATAACTGCAAATATTATCGTGTTTTGCAATAGTTTTTATAACAGATTCATCTATGCTTTCCGGGTGTCCATACAAAAGCCTTACCCACACATCTTTAGATATATCTGAAATACTTTCAAGCAGCCCACTCAGGTCAACGGACTTGTTTAGATCATTTCCATAGCTTGTTGTATCCTGGGCAACAATTATCAGTTCTTTTACGCCTGACAGAACAAGACAGCGAGCCTCAGCAATAATATCTTCATGATTACGACTTCTGTATTTCCCTCGCAGTTTAGGGATAATACAATATGTACAATGCTTTCCACATCCTTCCGCAATTTTGATATATGCCATATGGGATGAAATGCGAACCCTGTGTGCATCTCTATGCTGCATTGGCAATAAATCGGGATTCGGCAAAAAACATTTTGAAAGGCCTGGGGAACCCTTGACGGCCTGGACAATTCTATCAAAAGCACCTGTACCGAGGAAAATATCAACCTCCGGCAGAGAACGTACTATTTCTTCCCTGAAACGTTCAGGAAGACATCCCGTAATGACAAGATGTCGGCAAAATCCGCTGGTTTTAAACTTTGCCAGTTCAAGAATGGTATCTATTGATTCATTGACTGCCGCTTCGATAAAACTACAGGTATTAACAATTATTATCTCTGCTTCAGAAGGGTTATCTGTGAGTGCCCAGCCTGCATCAACAAGACATCCCAGCATAATCTCACTATCAATAAGATTTTTAGCACAACCTAAACTTACTAAATGCAGTTTCATTTGGAAACACGACGGGATATTTGAAAACTCAATTATGAGATTGCCTTTAATTTCTTTATTTCTTCCGTAATTAAAGGAATATATTCAAATAAATCGCCAACAATTCCGTAATCAGCATTTAAAAATACAGGCGCTTCAGCATCCTTGTTTACAGCAACAATAACTTTTGATGTAGACATGCCGGCGAGATGTTGTATTGCCCCTGATATTCCACAGGCAATATAAAGATTGGGTGAAACAACTTTGCCTGTTTGTCCAACCTGGTCTGAAACAGACCGCCATCCCTCATCAACCGCAGAGCGCGATGCACCAACAGCACCGCCCATTAATTCAGCCAATTCTTCTATCACGGAAAAATCAGCACCCCCCATTCCTCTGCCACCCGATACAACTACATCCGCTTCTGTAAGTTCAACCTTGCCGGTATCCAAATGCTTTTCAACAAAGATCAGATCGGTTTTACCTGCATCTATATCAAGTTTTTCTATTGCTCCGGCACCGGAAGATTCGGCAATGCTCATTGCATTCGGTCGAACAGCGACAATCTGCGGCTTTCCCTGTAATTCCACATCAGTTAGAATTTTTCCTCCATACATTGGCCTTGTAGCGATAATATTTTCATTCTCAATGCGAACCGCTACGCAATCCATTGCCAGCGGAGCATTAAGACGTGCGGACAGGCGTGCGGATAAGTCCTTACCCTGAGAAGATGCTCCCAGAATCAGTACGGACGGATTTTCTTTATTGACGATATCAGCAATCACATTAGTATATGCATCAATCATGTATTCACTTAATGCCTTGTTATCGACGACAATTATTCTGTCTGCTCCATATTTTCCGGGTTCATTAGAGATGTTCTCCATGCCTGATCCGAGTACTACGGCTGTAAGGCTGCAACCCAGGCTGTCAGCTATGCGTCTGCCCTCACTTAGAGCTTCGCAGGCAACCTTTCGTAAAACACCTTCCGATTGTTCTGTTATCGC
>JAJSZO010000069.1:7252-11244 GCA_030262795.1 Deltaproteobacteria bacterium
TTAACAAGTTCTGCAGCAATTGATCCGGAAGAATCTCCTTTAATAATTTTTCCGCCCTTTCTCTCCACAGGAAGTTTCATTGCCACAATCTTTACCATTGGTTCGCCGATCTCCGAAGCATCAATCCCTATATCTGAAAGTGACTTAATATCCATGGGCTTCTTTTTTGCCTTCATAATTCCCGGAAGAGAAGCATATCGCGGTTCGTTCAGCCCTTTCTGCGTTGTAAAAAGAACCGGCAATGGAGCCTCAAGCACTACGGTTCCACCTTCGACTGTCCGGGAACATCTGATTTTCCCATCCACTATTTCCTCTTTTACAACAAGCGAAATATTTGGAATACTTAAAAATTCCGATAAAGCTGTGCCGACTTGAAAATTATCATCATCAACAGCTCGCTGGCCGGCAATAATGAGATCAAACTTTATATTTTTCAGGGCTGCGGCAAGAATACGTGCAGTACCCAATCCATCACACTTATCTGCTTCCGGATTTTTTATCAGTATTCCTTTGTCTGCTCCCATCGCCAAAGCGGTTCTTATTGTCTCAACCGATCTTTCCGGACCCGCAGAAATAATCGTAACTGTGCCTCCATGCGCGGACTTTATACGAAGAGCTTCTTCAACCGCAAATTCATCATAGGGGTTAATGACCCACTTGATATCTTCAGTTCTTATGGATACTCCGTCATCGGCAATCCCTATAAATGATTCAGTAGCCGGAACCTGCTTCAATAATACAATAATTTCCACTTTCTATATCCTTTCTTTTATACTAATCGCATGAAATTTTTTATCATTTTAGTAGATTAGGAAAGCTCTTTCTCTGGCCCACTTGATCATCCCACAAAAAACTTTTTATGATCGTAATAGTTTACAACCCCTTGAGTGTCAAGAAAAATTGAAATTAAATCATAAGTGGTTAGCCGAATATTTACGGCTCTCTGGTATTTTACGGGGTTAGTATTCTATTTTAATTTCAAGAGGTTATCGTATTTTCTGCGTTTGGTGTTGAACAACTTTTTAACGCTATTATTATGGCATATATAGGCTGTATTGTACTAAAATTTCAATACTTGCTTAAATAATGGCATTTACTGCGTAAATTTTTTAAATTCGGGCAACTCAAAAATACGGATAACAAGCTGATTTTTCTGATAAAAATCGACCACGGGAAATACCAGAGAGCCATATTTACTAATGAGTATTGCTATTGTTTAAATCCTTTTATTAACAAAAACTGTTTTTAAGTATATGCGATTATTGTTAATAAAATCAGAATGATGTGTGATAGTTATTTTAAATATTATAGAAAAAAATTAATCTCGAACATCTTGGTTTGGTTGGAAAACATTTACTTTGAGAGAATATTATGATTATTGAAAAGTTTTCGGTAAAAGCTCAGGACGTTATAGAAAACGCATGCCGACTGGCTGTAAAAAAAGACCACGAATATGTTACTCCCTGGCATATGCTATCGGTCATGCTGGATCCTGATGTCAATCTAATGCAAACCTATCTATCTCAGACTAAAATCAATCTCGGAGCCCTTGGAGCAAGGGTGGACGGCAAGCTGCTTACACAGCCAAAAGCCAGGACTGATAGTCAACAAACACCAATAAATCGTGATTTGGAAAGGATCTTTATCCTTGCAGAGGAAGCCTCTGGCAGCACTGGTGGAAAGTATATCGACATTAACCATATCCTGCTGGGCATGCTTAAAACTGAGGAAATTCTCGAAGCCTTTTCAGATGCAGGCACAAACAGGGAGGAGCTTGAGACTCTTTTGAAGCAGCCCCCAAGGAGCCGTTTTTCTGCGGGAGAAGACGGGGCAGGTGATTTTGAATACCTTGCAAGGTACACCGTGGATCTTACGGAACGCGCTCGGCAAGGTGAACTTGACCCTATAATCGGAAGGGACCAGGAAATAAGGCTTGCCATACAGGTCCTAAGCCGACGTTTAAAAAACAATCCCATAATCATTGGAGAACAGGGTGTTGGCAAGACCGCTATTGTTGAAGGCCTGGCCCAGCGAATTGTCAATGGTGAAGTCCCTGATGATCTTAAACCTACGGCCATTCTTTCCCTTGATATGGGGCAGCTTATCGCCGGCGCCAAATTCCGTGGAGAATTTGAGGAGCGCTTTAAACGCTTACTGCAGGAAGTTGCTGATGCCGGCAATGTTATCCTTTTTATTGATGAAATTCATATGCTCATCGGTGCCGGTGGCTCCGAGGGTACCATGGATGCAGCCAACCTGATTAAACCGGCTCTTTCCCGAGGCGAAATTCGATGCATCGGCGCAACAACCTTGGAGGAATACAGAAAACATATTGAAAAAGATGCCGCCTTGATGCGCCGTTTCCAGGTCGTCATGATTGAAGAGCCGAGTATTGAAGAAACCATATCCATTCTTCGAGGAGTAAAGGAAAAATACGAGGTGCATCACGGCGTTCAGCTTCTGGATGCTTCACTTGTAGCCGCGGCCAAACTTTCCAAACGATAGGTCATGGACCGCTTTCTGCCGGACAAGGCCGTTGATCTGATTGACCAGACTTCGGCATCCATACGTATTGGTCTTTCTTCCAAGCCGGAAGAAATAGATAAAATCGACCGCAGGATCGTTGAGCTGGAAATCGAAATCCGGGCATTGAAAAATGAAACAGGCAGCCAGACCGAAGAACGCCTTCGCTACCTGAAACAGGAAATGGAAAAACTGAAAGAAAAAAGTGTTCAGCTTACTGAAAAATGGGAAAGAGAAAAAAAGGCGCTGACCCAAGTTCAGGAGGCAAAAAAAGCGTTGGAAGAAGCCAGGCGAGAGATGGAACAGAAAGTCAGGGAAGAGGATTTTTCACGGGTGGCTGAACTTCAATACAAGGTAATACCCGAATGCGAAAGAACCCTTGAAGAATATGCTGATATAGATATTTCGGACAAAGGCTTTCTGCAGCAGAAGATAACTGAAGATGATATTGCCAATACAGTTTCACGTCTGACTGGAATTCCCGTTTCAAAGATGATGGGCTCGGAAAGAGATAAACTGCTTAATTTAGAAGCATATCTAAGAAAACGGGTCGTGGGGCAGGATGATGCGCTTACAGTCATATCAAAGGCAATAAGACGGTCACGAGCCGGTGTGCAGAATCCGAACCGTCCCATAGCGTCCTTTCTTATGCTTGGTCCAACCGGTGTTGGGAAGACAGAGGTTTCCAAAGCCCTGGCTGAAGACATTATTGCGGGCAAAATCCAGCCGGGTGATGTGATATATGTTTCTGTATCGGGTGATAAAATTGTAATCGGAACTGAAGATATCCCTGAGGAACCAACTATCATAAAAGAACAGGATGAAGGGGAAGAAAAAATTGGGACGAACGAATCCTGCGTCTCCAATGGAGAGGAAAACGATAAATAATTTTTGTAAGTTCAAACTGTTTTCAGAGAACATCTTTTTGCTATAAACACAACTGGTTAGCTTGTATATGCGCTACTGGATTAAGAGACGCTTTTAATTGTCATATTTTATATATAGCAATAAATTCAACAAGTTGTAACTAATAAACTATTTAGGAATATGGAATAAATTAAGGATTAAAATAACTCTAACCCTTTGTTTTTACACATATAATGCGCCCTCTGAAATCAGTTTGAACTTACAAAAATTCTAATGTAAAAATCCGCTTTGGGCATGTAACCCATTTGGATAAACACTGTGCAACAAAGATGAAGGATTACGGAATATCAGGGGATTTCAACCTCAGCAGTAATCTCCGAACAGGCGTGTTTGGTGTCTTAAAGAAATTCAAAGATGCCGATGACTTGAAAATATCAGGAGGACGGTGGAACGATATTATTGAGCATCTTGATGTATTAAGTGATAAACATGGTATTAAACATCTGATAAACACAGATGGATTATGGGTGCTTGGAACGGATGGCCAGGGTGTAGAGGCGACTGATTTGGAAAGCGAATATAAGGGCTATTTTGAATTATAT
>JAJSZO010000070.1 GCA_030262795.1 Deltaproteobacteria bacterium
AAACTCATTTTATGCTTGCTAAAGCAAAAATCAGAGCGTTTGCATAACTTATTGATTTATATGACAATAAAATTAAACAAACTCTTATTTTTTTTAAGCGAATGAAAAGTAATATGTTATACAACGCATATTTTCATGGGCGTCCAGCTGCCTCTATCTGTTTCACCGGTATAACATCCCTCGGGACTACCACAACGCAAATACCGTTTTATAAACCATAAACAAAAAAATCGTCCAAACCAGAACGAATATCATTGGCTTTATAAGCAAATTGTAGGTTCCGGCCAGGCTGGCATGGAAATAGTTTTTGCTCACAATGAGACACAGATGAACGGGACTCATCATCATCCCCATATAACCAAAACCATAGGCAAGAGTAGAGTAGGCAAGGATCTCAGCGCCCTGAATCTGTCCATGAAGGAGAACAATAATAAGAGGATAGGAACTGCCGACAAATCCCAAAGCGATTCCCATGACCAGGCCGGAGATAAATGGTAGAGCAGCCACCACAAAAACCGTGGGTATATGATAACGGATCATTTCCTCCTGTATTTCGCCAATCATGTGAGTGTCTATCAAAACACCTTTAAACGCCATGATTCCCAATATAATCAAGGCCATATTGAGTGTGAATCGGTGGAATAAGGCATTCTTTATAAGCAGCACCGGCAGATTATTTGTCTTTATTACCCAGCCCTGAGCCAAAATAAGACCTGTCAG
The DNA here is from genome assembly GCA_030262795.1 of Deltaproteobacteria bacterium. Lineage (GTDB taxonomy): Bacteria > Desulfobacterota > Desulfobacteria > Desulfobacterales > ETH-SRB1 > B13-G4. The sequence continues at coordinate 721 of JAJSZO010000070.1, forward strand.
AAAATTAAGATATTTGGGCCAGGCAAACGGAAGGTCTATATAGTCTATTATAAAGTCAAGGCCGAACATGGTGAAGATGACCAATCCAAAAGGGATGATCTCATAAACAAATTTTTTGACATCTTTCCGGGACGGGGTTGTGTTTGATCTTTTTTTTGGACAAGCCGACAAAAGAAAGAGGTTTCCGCTAACCAGGACACCGAGACATAAAGGAAATTGTGCCGCAATAAGCTGCCAGGGTTCCACGTTTAAAAGGTTTATTGCCAGAATCATCCCGGGGTATAATGGCCACCAGTACTCCCAAATATGTCTGAACCAGTAGTTTATTGCTGTTTTAAGTTCAGCCGACAGCCCGCTTCCTGCGTCGCTTGATTCCACCATCGGCGCTGAAAAAAGGGCTCCCCCGGGCATTGGAAGAAGCCCGATTATAGCGGGCAAACAGGCTAAAGTAAAACGATTGCCAAAAGATATTGCCTTGAATGTATTGACGATACGCTCCATCTGCCGACCTTCCTTAAGAAGATGGCTTAAAACGATAATCTCCACTATAATTACGGCTAACCACAGGCTTTCACCGGACAACGACTTGATAAGAACAAGACGAACCGTTTCAACAGGCCCTCGCCCCATCCAGAGCCCCACCACAGCAGCAGAGGAAAAGAGGCATATATAAAAAGATATCCTGTATCTGCTGAGAACAAGAATAAAGACAAAAACCGCTATGATTTTGACAAGCGCTGGAAGTTCGAGAAGCATATTAATGAGGCCTTAAAGAACACAAGGATCACCACACCCGATCATCTTTTCAACATTTTCTCTTTTGCAAGTTCTAAGTAGCTGGAATCTTTATAATCAGAAATAATTTTATTAAACGCCTCAATGCTTTTGTTTTTATCTCCCATTACAGCATAAAGTCGTCCTAAATTAAAAAGAGTTTCGTCTTTATTTGCGTCATCAGGTCCGGACATAATCATTTCAAGATATTCGGCAGCAGTTTTGTAATCTTTTTTTCCTTCCCGCGAGTATGCAATACTGTTTAATATAAGGTTTTTAACAAACGGATTATTTTCAAAGTCGTAAAGGGCTTTATTGTACAATTCCGTTGCTCTATCAAAATCACCGGCATTGTAACAGATATTTGCATACATAATCCTTGCCGGCTTTGCACTATTTTTTCCCCAGCTATTTTCAACAATCTGATTAAAATCGTTTGCTACTTCCTGACAGGCTTTTACAGCTCCTTGTTTAGCTTTTATTTTTTCATATTTGGACAAACTGTTTGCAAGCATAACAGAAGTTTTGCTTTCAGCTCTATTTGAATAATAATAGACTGAAGAACCAGCTATTATTATAGCAAAAATCACTCCCAGTACAGATAATGCCGGAACTTTATATTTTTTTAAAAGTCCAAGGAGTTTTGCTGTAAAGGAAATAAATTTATCAGGCTCTTCAAGCTGTCTTTTTCGTGATCGACTTACGCGTTTTTTCGCCACAATTCCTCCGTTATTAAGGGACTCGGAAAATCCCAAAAGATGGTTTTTTAGTATCCTATTCAAATTCCATGGTAAAATTGAAAAATTTGAACTTTAAAAAAATAAGTATTGTAATATCAATAACTTATTTTTTAAGCAAATTAATCTACCATGGAATTTGAATAGGATACGTTTTTTAACTCAAAATATCAAGGAATCGTTCAACCCAAAACTTAAAACCCAAAACTTTAGTTACCCCAATGCTCAAAACCAACAACTCAATTACCAGACTAAAGACTTGTGAATCCATCCTTTATCACCATCAGCATGCTGAACATGAATCCAGTTACCTTTACGCTTTAAGATTTTAAATGGAATACCTTTTTCAGTTGCAAATAAAATTTTAAATTTTGTGCCTGGGCCTGATCGTACGTTACATTGTTTTTTATTTGTAATAATTGATGGAATCTTGCCGAGAAGAGATTTGTGTATCCACCCTTTATCTGCTTCAAAATCACGAAAGTGATACCAGTTACCGGACTTTTTCAGAACAAGAATTGGATGATATTTTCCAATCTGCCACAGAATGTCATACTTTGTGCCGGGCCCGGAGCGTATGTTGGCTATAGAAGACACAACAGTCATACGTTCAGCTAAGGCAATACTGCTGAAAAGAATTAACAGAACCATTGAAACAGAAGCAATAGAACAAGCTTTTATCAGAACATAAACTTTACTTCGCATATTCCTTCAAGGTCTTTTTTTTGGTGTTTTTCAAAGGTCTCTTCTTATCAGCCTCTGGCCGATAAGTTTTTAACCGTCAACCGTTTAAATCATACATTATAAAATAAAAGTGCGGGCAATTCAACACAGGTTAGTTTGTTGCCGTAAACAGCGCCGGTATCAATTCCTATTTTGTTGGGTTCTACCAATGGTTCTGCATAAGGTGTATGCCCAAAAACAACTCTTTTCCCAAAATCAAAATCCGAGTGTACGAAATCTTTACGTATCCAGAGAAAATCTGCCGGATCCTGCATTTCGAACGGGATATTTTCTCTAAGCCCTGCATGCACGAATATAAAATCATCAGTCTCATAATAAAGTGAGAGTGATTTAAAAAAATCAAGGTGTTCTTGTGGTATCAGTGGGGAACCAGCCGTTCGGCTTCTTCTCATGTAGCTTTCTATGGTCTGTTGTCCTCCATATATTAGATAGTCAAGCCTGTTTTTCCCTGAAAGATATTCTTCCAGCATTTTTTCGTGATTCCCTTTTAAAAATATAATTTTTTGAAAATGCTTTTTTAAATCAATCAGATATTCAACAACATCAAAAGAACTATTGCCTCTGTCTATATAATCTCCCAGGAATAACAGGATATCCTTATCGTGATCTATCTTGATTTTATCCATAAGTGCGCATAGCTTATCAAAACATCCATGTATGTCCCCTATAGCAAATATTTTTTCTGTCAACTTAAACCTACAACCTTTCCGCCTTGATAGACACAAAAGGCTGCCGCCCAGGCTATAGAAGTGCTGTAAACTATGCTGAACAAAGTCCATTTCAGGGAACCGGTTTCCCTGCGTATTGTTGCTATTGTTGCGACACAAGGAAGATATAACAGTACAAAGACCATTAATGAAAGTGCGGAAAGAGGCGTCATTTCAGAAGATAAAAGTGCGTTCTTGAGAGCATCCGGTTCATCTGTTTCTTCTGTTTCATCTGCGGCATAAAGTATTCCCAATGAGCTTACTACGATTTCTTTTGCAACAAAACCTGTAAGAAGCGCCACGCTGCCTCGCCAGTCTATTCCAATGGGCGCAAATACAGGGGCGATGGTTTTTCCAATGCGGCCCATGAAAGATTTTTCAGCCTTTTCGGCTTTTTCATTTAATTTAAGCTTTGTTATGGCAGCTTTTTTTTGTTTTCCCGTAAAGGACGAGGACGTATTGATCTTGTTTATTTCTTCATTATAATTCATTGAATAGTTTATATTGCGTGGAAAAGCCGTGAGCATCCACACAATAATTGAGCCGACAAGAATAATGCCCCCCATTTTTTTCAGGAACATTTTGCTTCTATCCCACATATGGATAATAAGGCTTTTTATCATTGGAGCCCTGTAGGGAGGCAGTTCCATGACAAATGGAGCGTCAGCACCTTTGAAAAGCGTAGATCGGAATAAACGTCCGGTTATAATTGAAAAAACAATGCCGGTAATATAGATTGAAAATATTACAGTTCCTGCTCTGGCACTAAAAAAGGTACCGGCAAGCAGAATATATATTGGCAGTTTAGCTGAACAAGACATAAATGGAGTTATTAGTATAGTAAGGATTCTGTCTTTATTGCTCTCAAGAGTGCGGGTTGCCATGATTGCAGGGACACTGCAGCCGAATCCCATGAGCATGGGGATGAAAGATTTGCCGTGCAGCCCTATAAGATGCATTATCTTATCCATCAGAAAGGCCGCTCTTGCCATATAGCCTGTATCTTCAAAAATTGCGATAAAGAAGAAAAGTATCAGAATGTTTGGAAGAAAAATTATAACGCTGCCAACGCCTGCTATTATTCCGTTTAAGAGAAGATCTTTTAAAAAACTATCAGGAAGAGATGTTGCTAATATTGTCGATAACCAGTTGACTCCGCTGCTCAACCATTCCATTGGATAGGAACCCGCAGTAAAAGTTGTCTGGAACATAATCCATATAAAGAGTATAAAGATAGGGAACCCGATAAATCTGTTCGTAAGGACGAGGTCAATGTTCCTTGAAGTATCTATGCGCCGTTTTGTTGATGTTTTTATAATCTCCTTTATAATTCCGGCTATAAATCCATATCGCTCATCTGTCATTACTATTTCAGGCTCCTCATCAAAACGGGACAAAAGATGCTTGCGATGCGTTTCGACTTCACGAAGAATTTCCCGGCTTTTATTTTCGCTTTTTTGACGAATGCGTTTTCTAACGATTTTGTCGTTTTCGAGAAGCTTTATAGCTGTCCATCGTATATTATATGGGAAATTTTGTTCTACGCGCTCTTTGATAAAATTTTGAAGTTTTGAGATAGAGGTTTCAATATCCTTGCTGTACTTAACCTTGCGTTTTGGGGAGATATTTGATGTTGATTCAGCCAATTTTATGGCTGTTTTCAGTAAATTAGTAATGCCTTTATTTTTGTTTCCTGTTGTGAAGACTACCGGCACATCTAAAAGTTCAGACAGCTTGTCGGCATTAATTTTTATTCCCCGTGAAAATGCAACATCAGCCATATTCAGAGCGAATAAGACCTTGCAGTCAAGTTCTCTTAACTGTGTAGCGAGGTAAAGGCTGCGTTCAAGATTGGATGCGTCAATTATATCAATAACAACATCAGGGGACTCTTCAAGAACAAAATTCCGCGCGACAATTTCTTCTATGGAAAAAGGAGTTAAACTGTAAGTTCCGGGAAGATCAATAATTTTAAGATCATACCCGTATTTACTTACAGAACCTTCTTTTTTTTCAACTGTAACACCCGGCCAGTTCCCTACTTTTTGCCTTGTTCCGGTAATGTTATTGAATATTGTTGTTTTACCTGAATTAGGGTTTCCCGCAAGGGCTATTGTAATACTCTTTTTATGCATTAAGGAGTTACCTTATCAACGGTTATGTTTGCAGCTTCTTTAACCCGAAGGGATATATGATAGCCCTTTATAATAAGTTCAATCGGATCTTTCAAGGGCGCATATTTTTCTACGTAAATTTCCGACCCCCTGGTTAGTCCCATTTCAAGCACTCTTCTGTGTAAGGCTCCATTGCCTCCTACACGAACAATTATTCCGGTATGCCCTTCTTTCATTTCGCTTAACAGCATTGTAAAAATTCCTATAGTTTACTGAGTCATAAGAAACGTGGACGAAATAACTTCCCCAACTATGCATCACAGCTTCAGGCCGCCTTTGCCTAATCTCAAATCCAGCCTCAAATCCCAAACATATTGAAACAGCTCGCTATTCCATCAACTTTTGTGATCTGAGCCTATATTTGAGATTTGGGCAAATTCAACCCAAATCTGTGCGCCTACTTGTGGAAGTTAATTCGTCCATGTTCCTAATCGTCTGAACAATTATCTTCTGCGCCAGTCCGTGTCCGATAGCGTAACGGGTGCAATCTAAAGCTATAATCATCTGTCCCCGTCCAATGTTGGTAATAACATCAATCTCATCTCCGATTTTAAGTCCCATGCTTAATAAACGCATACGTGCAGTTGATCCGCCTGTAAAATCTTTAATTATGAGTCGTTCACCCTGTTTTGCCATTACAAGAGGCATAAGTTTTAAATGGCTTTTAAGGCATTCTGAACAAATACCATAGATTTCCAACTTATGCTGAAGCATGTGGAAACCATAAGTATGGGATATCTGTACTTGTAAATTTTCAATCTTTTCGTTTTGAAACTCAATAATTTTTTTACATTTAGTACAGATCATATGATCGTGATGCTGGCAGAGATGCTTGTGTTCATACCGTATCGGTCCACTATTAAATTTGATTTTCTGGGCAAAACCGAAGCGACATATAAGTTTAAGCGTTTCCCTGACAAAGTCGGAGTTTAATTCATATCCATTTTTTTCAAGAAGCTGAATTAGTTCGTTTACCGTAACGTGATTTTCGGTTTGCAGAAAGACTTCAAGTATCTTGAATCTATCTTCAAAATCAGAAATATTTTCTTGCTTAAAAAGCTTTTTAAACTGTTCCTTTTCATGGCTGTGGACTTGCTTCATGATAGTTCCTTTTCTGTACTTTATTTGGAACAGCCGGGTATTTCATAAGTAGTACATGAGCCGCTTGAGCAAGTCCTTGTTATGGCACTGGGTTTATTGCCGGAATCAGAGCTGTCTCCCATTGCGAAATTAGTAGCGCTGATGATACGTTCAAACTCTTCTGATTTACAATCAGGACACTTAAGTTCAACTTCCTCATCTTTGTTCATAATAAGCATTTCAAAATAGGCCTGGCATTTTAAACATTTAAACTCATATAAAGGCATTTGTTATACTCCTTAAAAAACTTACAATTTAAGATATTTTGCCAAGGCCTTTTTCACAGCCATGGCGTTTTGTGCCGCTGTATTTTTGCTGTTGTCAATAATCACTTCTGCATGAGGGTTTTCTTCATACGGAATATCAACCCCTATTACCTTGCCCAGGTCTTCAAACTTTGAACCTTTTTGCTTTCTTTCCAGGGCTCGAAGGTACATTTGCGAAACAATACGACCATTTTTGCGTTTGGATTCTCGTTCTATACATACTGAAAGAGGACATTTTATCATTACTTCCATAAAACGCTCAATCTTTTTTCTGGCATTTTCCCTGTACGACCTTTTATGTGCGGTGGCATCTATTATTATATTAATTCCGTTGTGTACATTTTCTGCTGCAAGATCAATCAGTTTATTATAAACAAAATCACGTTCGCTATCAGTATATTCCGGCCTAACAACATATTTTTTACGTATTGTATCCAGTTCAATTCGTTTACAGGTTATTCCTTCATCAGCCAGCTTTTTATAAACAAGCTTTGATATTTTGCTTTTGCCTGAACCGGGAAGCCCTGTAAACCACACTGCCCAGCCTTTATTCAAAATATCTGTTGATTTCATCTATACTCATTATTTCAGTTGTCAAAATATTTTTTGCAAAGTTAAAAAGTTTTTTGCGTATATCCGCAGGATGATTTGGATACCATTCAGGGGAAGCGATTACAAGACACCTGAAAGCATAAAAGGGTTGAATGACTTTAAAGAGTTCCCTGTCTTTTGTTTTTTCCAAATAGGTTGTTATATAAATGTCGTGCAGTTTTTTGTAGTCACCATCTAATTTGCCGTGCTTCAGGAGAGAATAAAGCAGGTAATTTATGCTCAATGTAGAAACATCATCCGCTGCTTCACCATATTCTCCCCTGCTTCTGTCAAAGGTCGAGAAATCGGTTCCTTCTCTAAACTTTATATTCCATGGATGAAAATCGCCATGTTCGCGGCACAGGCGGTGGGTATATTGTTTTAGCTTCCAGCGCCATTCAACACAGCGTTTTTCAATATCACAAAAAGCATCATCTGAACAAAATTCATAATTCCCAGGGTAGCCGTCAATAATTCCCATTATACATTCGCCATGCCCTATAAGCTCCCTGACTTTTCTTATATAAAGATCCGGCGCATCTTTTTTTTCACTGTGAACCTCTGCCAGATACTCGCCGAGCATCTTCGCTCTTTCTATATCAAGATCAATTACAGCCTCATTTTTAAGGCGTTTTAAATCTAAAAAGTAATCAGTTCCTTCAACCTTTTCCGTGAGTAAAAAAAACATGTTTGCATCTCGAACAGAATGCGCCATCCCTTCAGCATTGAAATATCCAACATCTAAGGGATGTGCGTGCCTATGAAGGCGTTGGCCCGCATCATACTGAAACATCAAAACTTGCGCTCTATCCCACAAATACTGGTGGCCGTATTTATCTCTTTGCATTGTCGAAAATACTACTGAGCGGTCTTTACCTTTTTTGCGAAAAGTAACCAGGAATGTATCTCCATAGCCCAACTTTTTGATTGTATCATTAAAGCTTCCAAGCTTTTTGATTCCAAGAATCTCAATTTTTCCGTCAAAACGTTCTTTGAGATATTTCTCTACTGAATCTATTTTAATAGGAATATTTATTAATTCATCAATCATTTTAATTTGCTTTGAACAAATAGAGTTTTTGCAGCATGCGGCTAAGGAACGTGGAAAACTGCCAGGCTGATGAGTATTAAAATACCACAGCCTTAAACGAAAAGCACGCAGTTTTTTCCTGTTAACTCAACTATCAACTTGCCGCTTGACACATAACCATTTTCCTGCAATATATTGCAAATTTCTATTCTTCACCCTTCCTTTTATCTTTCTCTTCCATGACTTTCCCCATATCTTTTTTCGGCTCAATTCAGGTTTAAAATAGTTTACACTTCTTTTAATCTGTGTGAGTGCGCAAAAAGCTAATCCACGCTGGAGCATGGGAACGAGAAAACGAGAAACGTTAAAACTGTAAACTAAGAAAAAACCTAACATATAAGCGAGGTAGTAATGAGTGAAACAAAAAACAGTGGTTTAAAAATTGTTGTTGTAGGTGCTTCAGCCGCAGGATTGAGGGCTGCAGCAAGGGCAAAAAGATTAATGCCGGAGAGTTTGATTACCGTAATAGATAAAGGAAAAATCATTTCATATGGCGCATGCGGGCTGCCTTATTATTTATCCGGTGATATAGAAAGTACCAGGGCATTAATGGAAACTTCGTGGGGCACGTTACGCAATACCGAGTTTTTTGAAAAGGTTAAAGGGCTGGATATGCGTATTCAAACAACGGTGACAAGTGTTGATATAGAAAACAAATCAATCAGCCTTATAAATAAGATAACCGGCAATGAAGAAAACTTGCAGTTTGACAAGCTGGTTCTTGCAACAGGAGCAACGCCCATTATGCTATCCGGCATTTCTGCTGATCATCAGCGGATATCCACCTTTAAAACTGTTGAAGATGCCGTAAAGTGGCGTAAAAAACTGGAAACCGGACAGATTGAAAGAATAGCTATAATAGGAAGCGGCTTTATTGGAATTGAATTGGCCGAAGCTTTTACCTCCATGTGGGATGTTAAAGTAGATCTGATAGAGGAAAAAAACAGGATTCTTCCCCAAATGCTTGATGCTGATATGTCTTTTCTGATTGAAAAACATTTGAAAAAACAAGGCGTTCAGTTACACAAGAACTGCAGTGTTACAGCAATCAACGATATCCCGGACGGTCTTGAAATTGTTGCGAATAATAAAACCATCAAAACAGGGTATGCTATTGTAGCTATCGGGGTGCGTCCACAGGTCGAACTCGCCAGACAGATGGGTTTAAAAATCGGCAAATGCGGCGGCATTACAGTAGATAGAAACCTGACAACAAGCCATCCTGACGTATATGCTGCAGGAGACTGTATAGAGGTAGAGTATTTTCATGGTAAAAAGGTGGTTATACCCCTCGGTTCTCTGGCAAACAAACAGGGCCGTGCAGTAGGAGATCAATTAACAGGCAGGAAAACCGAATTTAAGAAAGTGGTGGGAAGCGCCTGCGTTAAGGTTTTTGATTATAATGTAGCCTCTACCGGTCTAACAGAAACCATGGCAGCACAATATGGAATTCCGACGAGGAGTGTTCGTGGAACCTTCAACGATCTGGCTCATTACTACCCTGAAGATAAAAACATATTTTTAAAACTGATTTACAATCCCGATACCCGGCAAATATTGGGACTTCAGGCCGCTGGTGAAGGGGATGTAGTTAAACGTGTCGATGTTCTGGGGAATTTGCTGATGAATGAAGGCTACCTTGAGGATCTTCTGGATTCAGAATTTGCTTACTCACCACCTTATGCCTCTGCTTTGGATCCGCTCTATATGCTGGGAGCAGCGGCTTTAAATCAGGAAGAGGGTATAGTTTCAGCCAACTACGCTGAATCACCGGATAATGCATTGGTTCTTGATGTGCGAACACCTGATGAAGCAAAAAATTATCCTCTTGAAAATACAATGCACATACCATATGAAAAATTGCGTAAACGAGTAAATGAACTTGCGAAAAATGAAGCAATCAGGATTATCTGCTCCAGAGGTACGCGATCTGCCGAAGCAACAAGATGGTTTGTAGAAGCAGGTCACAAAAATGTAGCCTATGCAGGAGGCGGCTGGTTTATGCTCAACAAAGAGTCCGGATCGCAATTGTAGAGGCGACAATGCCTCGTTTGTATTAAGGAATATCAGAAGGAAAAAAATCAGAGTTGACCGGAGGCGGACTGATCTGAAAAGCATAATTATATGGGTGTCCCGCTGGACACGCAGGATATCCCATACAAAAGGCTCGCCATTAGCCATTTTGTACCTTCTATGCGCAAAAGAATTGATTCAACCTCTTGTTTAGAAAAAACAACCGGCAATCTTTCCGGCTTTTTGGCGCGCTCCACATTGTTCACC
>JAJSZO010000071.1 GCA_030262795.1 Deltaproteobacteria bacterium
ATTCCGGCATGTCCGATGTTGGTACGAAGCCATGCGCTCCCCTCTTCTTTACGAGGCAGCGAAAGGGTAAAGGTCTTTATATCGCCCCGAAATAGAAGAAGGCGTGTTCCCTGCGCAGGATTCTGTATGATCAGGCCTGAATTATTCATTTAAAACCGCGGCTCTTTGCTGCCGCTGAGCGACCGATCCTACCCTTGATCTTGGCCTCGGTCTTTTCCGGATATTTTTGCAGGTGCTTGTACCTGTGCATAGCCGATTCTGCCAGGTGGCCAATTATGACCGGCAGGTCGGAGTCGTTCCAGACGGAAGTAAAATCTTCCAAAGAAAGAAGCCGCTTACTTACTTTGTAATGAGGATCTCCGGTCTGCATAAGAGAGATATCCTCATACTCAAAATCTATTTTTTCTTCAAAGATATTCTCAAACAGTTCGATGGCAGTATAAACAAAAAACTTTTTCGCATCCTCAGTAGATTCTGCCTTACTGATCATCTGTCTGAAATTTGGAAGGATTTTACGCTCGTACTTAGTAAAGGAAAGTTGTTTTATCATGGAGATCTTCCTTTCTTATGCATTCCCACGCTGGAGCATGGGAATAGAGAAAAAGTTTAAAAGAAGTGCCTAAAAGGTTTAAATTTTAACCGCAGGAATACATGGCGTATTTTGAGGATTAAAATTTAAACCTGACGCAGAAATTGAGAAAATTAGCAGTTTTCGTTCAGGCACTATGTAATTTTTTCAATAACTCCGTCATCATGAAGTTTAAGAAAAGCATCTACAACATCAGGATCAAATTGGGTGCCTCTTCCTTCTTTAATTATCTTTATTGTTTTGTTTTTCTCCATCTTTTTTCGGTAAGCTCTATCTGAGGATATAGCATCATAAACGTCAGCAACAGAAAGTATGCGTGCAAGTAATGGAATCTCTTCCTTTTTTAAACCATCAGGATACCCTGTTCCATCAAAGCACTCATGGTGGCTTTTTATTATCTCTTTCTCACTCTCCAGCAACCATATCTGGCCTATTATGTTTGCGCCGATAATTGAATGTTTCTTGATAATATTACGTTCTTCTTCTGTATAAGCGTCTGGTTTAAGCAGAATGACGTCCCTTATTCCTATTTTTCCAATGTCATGAAGATGGCCGGCAAAATTGAGAATATCTAATTCCTCTGAAGTGCAGCCCATCTCTTTTCCGATAACGATTGCTATTTTTGTAACTCTATTTGAGTGCTGCTGAGTATAAGGATCCCTTGCCTCTATAGTTTTTACAAATGCATATAGAGTTGAGAATAGATTCTCATAAATATTCTCATAAAGAGCAAGATTTTCAATAGCGTAGGCTGCTTTGTTTGTCATAAATGATAGATAATATAAATCCTTTTCAATAAAATGAATGCCGGATTTTTTTATACTTGCAGTAAGAATACCAAATACTTTTCCCCTAATTTCCAGAGGTACCACCATAAACGATAATATATCTTCAGGTAAACCACATGCTCCTTTGTTTTCGGAAATCAACAGGGGCATGGCATTTGATACGGTCTCCATTATCAACTTTTCGATGGCTTTATCTGTTCCGGCGGAGTTGGAAACTGATGTAGTAATTTCAAAGGGTGCAGCATTATTTATTATATAAACCCTCGCCTCATCAGCATGCATTATCTTTATTGTTGTATCTATTAACCGTTTGAATATATCGGAGCTTGAGCTGGTAATTGTAAAATCGCTCATTATTTTGTTTAAGATATTAAGTTCTTCAACTTTATAGAGCAATTCTCTGTTTAATCTTTTAAGCTGTTCTTTACCTTTTACTTCCTTTTTTAAAATTATGTTTTCTACAAACAATAGTTGTTCACGTAAAACACGCTTGAGACAAACCTCCATATGATTAAGCTTAATCGGCTTGATTAAGAAATCTACAACGCCGTTTTTAAGGGTTCTGATAGTATTATCTAATGAAGGATAACCGGTCATAATAATTACAGGTATCGTATTATCAATTTTCCTTATATATTCAGCCAGTTCAAGGCCATCCATTCCAGGCATATTAATATCGGTGAAACAGCAGTCAATCTTTTCGTTTTCTAAAATTTTTACTGCCTCAAGCCCGTTTTTTGCAGTAATCACAGGATATCCTTTATGTTGAAAATATTCACTTGCTATATCCAGAATACTTTCGTCATCATCTACAAACAGGATTTTTTCCTTTTCATTGTTCATGAGTTACGTCCTTAGGACTCGGTAAAAAATAACCTGGAATTTTTGCATTTCAACCTCACCATATCCTTAATAATTTGTCAAGTTTCAGGAACTGTTACTCCGGGTTTTCGATATAAGGTTAAAAATGGAATTTGGGTCACAACAAAAGACTGGTATATCAACAGGTTACAAACCTATTTCGATATAAAAATATTTTGGGAGTCGGTCTTTGACGCAACAAACTGTTTTCAATAATACTTCGTCCACGTTCCTAATCTTCGGTGATGAATACGGAACGTCTCATTTTCTTTTTATTAGCTCTGTGTTTTTTAGCTTCCCTGATACGTTTCTTTGATGTAAAAGAGGCTTTAGTCTTAATACGAATTTTAGGTTTTTCAGATGCTTTTTGGATTAATTTGATCAGACGATTAACAGCGTTTTTACGATTTTGTTTTTGTGATCGAAAATGTTTTGCCTCTATAATGAGAATTCCGTGTTCAGTAATCCTTCTGCCGGCAAGGCAAATAAGGCGGTTGCGGACATCATCGGAAAAGGCAGGTGAATTTTTAACATCAAAACGAAGTTGAACCGCGGTTGCTACTTTATTTACATTCTGCCCGCCCGGGCCGGACGCCCGAATAAAATCAAATTTAATTTCATCTTCTTTAATTGCAATTGCAGGAGTAATTTTAATCATTTTTGGTAATAGCTATTTTTTATATCTAAAGGAACGTGGACGAATTAACTTCCACAAGTAGGCGCACAGATTTGGGTCGAATTTGCCCAAATCTCAAATATAGGCTCAGATCACAAAAGTTGATGGAATAGCGAGCTATTTCAATATTTTTGGGATTTGAGCCTGGATTTGTGATTTGGCAAAGGCGGCCTGAAGCTGTGATGCATAGTTGGGGAAGTTATTTCGTCCACGTTCCTTAGGGGTTTGCTCAAAAATAAATTTACATTTTGTAACCCTTCAGCTTTATGAAACAAACAAGATATGCGCTTCAGATGTGATCAGCCACGTTCCGTATACATTATCTATCGTAGAAAAACAATATTTTTGACGATATTATCGTATAAACAACCCTTAGGCCAAAAAATTTTTTCGGTTTTCTCTTTACTTAGGAGCGTGAACGAAATAGACTGATTGTTTTTTTACCGAGCCTTAGGAACGTGGACGAAATAACTTCCCCAACTATACATCACAGCTTCAGCAGGTTTAACCATTTAATCTTTTTTTGAACGCGTTAATTTTATTGATATTATGGACCAGAAATTAATTAGAAACATAGCGATTATCGCCCATGTTGATCACGGCAAGACTACCCTTGTTGACCAGTTTTTTAAACAAAGCGGCATGTTCCGCGACAACCAGGCTATGACCGAACGGCTCATGGATTCCATGGACCTGGAACAGGAACGTGGCATAACCATAGCCTCCAAAAACGGTTCTTTCCGGTACCGAAATTATGTGATCAATATCATTGATACCCCGGGCCATGCCGATTTCGGTGGTCAGGTTGAGCGGGTGTTGCGCATGGCGGACGGCTGCCTGCTTTTGGTGGATGCCCAGGAAGGCCCTATGCCGCAGACATATTTCGTGCTGAAAAAGGCACTGGCTATCTCGCTTCCGGTGCTGGTAGTGATCAACAAAATTGACAAGCCCGCAGCCCGGGCGAACTGGGCTGTGGATCAGGTGTTTGATCTTTTTGTTAAGCTTGAAGCTCCCGACGAACTACTTGATTTCCCTATAATTTTCGCCTCAGCCAAGGCTGGATACGCTATCGACAACCCTGACGATCCAATTGACGGTGCTTCCATGAAGCCGCTCTTTGAAAAAATTATTGCCCATATCCCTCCACCGGCCGGTGACTCGCAGGCAGCGCTCCAGCTTCAGGTGAATACCATTGATTATTCTCCTTATCTCGGCAAGCTTGGCATTGGCAAAGTAGTAAACGGCTCCATTAATATCAATCAGAATATTGCTGTGGCAAAACGGGACGGCGGTCTGGTACCGGCTCGCATCACCAAGATATTCCGGTTTGAACTTGATCGGAAAGTACCGATCGAAACAGCCGGCCCAGGGGAAATTGTGGCCGTGGCCGGCCTGGACGACATCACAGTGGGTGTTACTTTTACCGATCCGGACGATCCCCGACCTCTGCCGCTTATTGATATTGATCCGCCCACCGTTGCGATGCATTTTATCCCCAACAATTCTCCTTTTGCCGGCCTGGAGGGAAAATTCGTCACCTCTCGTCACCTGGAGCAACGTCTGCGCCTGGAAACCCTGACTGATGTCGCTCTCAGTGCGGAATCTCTGGGAGCTGGTGTTGGTTTTAAGGTTTCGGGTCGTGGGGAACTGCACCTTTCGATTCTTATCGAAAAGATGCGGCGTGGGGGATATGAGTTTCAGGTAACCCGGCCACAGGTCATCATGAGGAAAAAAGATGGACAAGTGCAGGAGCCTTACGAGGAATTGACCATTGATGTGGACGAACAGTATCAGGGATCAATCATTGAAAAACTGGGCAAGCTGAAAGGGCGGATGCTGGAGATGAGCCGTCGCAACGAGATAATCAGGCTGGTTTACAAGGTTCCGACCCGTGGGCTTATCGGGTTTCGCAGCGAATTTCTTTCCGATACCAGGGGTATGGGGGTAATGAACTATGTCTTTGCCGATTACGGCCCATTTGCCGGCGAGATATTAAATCGCAGCAACGGCACACTTGTTGTCAAGGATGCCTGCACCACTGTAGCTTATGCCCTCTTCAACCTGCAGGATCGGGGGCGCCTCTTTCTGGGGCCGGGAGTCAAGGTTTACAGTGGCCAAATCATAGGTGAACGTTCCCGGACAGGCGATCTGGTAGTAAACCCGGCCAAGGGCAAGCAGTTGACCAACATGCGGGCATCGGGTACGGATGAAAGCGTTACGCTCACCCCGCCGCATCACCTGAGCCTTGAAGACTGCATTGCCTTTATCAACGATGATGAACTGGTGGAAGTGACCCCTGTCGCCATTCGGCTGCGCAAGCGGGACTGATCTGCTGGGGGTAGGCGTATCCGTGATTGTATTGTGGATGATGGTGCCTAAAAAAAGATTTTTATTATCGCGAAACCAGCCACAAGCAATACCACAAATGCAATGGCAAGAATATTGAAGTATTTGTCAATAAAGGCTTGAATCTTTGGGCCGAAAATATAGATAAGCCCTCCAACCAGAAAAAAACGTGCTGCTCTTGAAGCCGCCGATGCAATTAAGAACACAGTGAAATTTATATCAAATGCCCCAGCAGATATTGTGAATACTTTATAGGGAATTGGTGTAAATCCTGCAATACCGATAGCCCATGCATCGTATTGTATGTATAGGTCCTTGATATATTGCATTTTGTGAGTCAGGCCGTAAAGCTGGATGATCTTTTCGCCCACACTAATCATAAACTGCCATCCGATCAAGTAGCCTAAACATCCGCCCATCAGGGAGCCTGCAGTACAAATTAGAGCATATTTAAACGATTTTTTTGGTATAGATACAGACAGGGCTATTAGTAAAATATCAGGAGGTACGGGAAAGAAGGAAGATTCGCAAAACGCAAGCACAAATAATGCCCATGATCCATAAGGTGTTTTAGCCCAATGGAGAATCCAGTCATAAAGTCGACGAAGCATTTATTGATCCCATCCATGTTCACCAACAAGCTTGACAAATCTGCATCCGCCCAAGTTTGTTTTGTGAAGACCGTCTTCATTTTTGTAAAGCATGATCAAGTTCTGGGAATATTGATCTCCCACCGGTAAAACCATGCGTCCACCCATTGCGAGCTGGTCAACCAACACTTCGGGAATTTCCGGAGCGCCTGCGGTAACGATAATGGCGTCAAAAGGACTTTCATCTGTCCATCCCGTGGTACCGTCGGAGTATTTGGTAACAATATTGTGATAGCAAAGTTTGTCAAAAAGCCCGCGTGCTTTAATTAAAAGGGAGTGAATTCTTTCTATTGTGTACACACGGAATGTAATTTCTGCAAGGATTGCTGCCTGATATCCTGAACCGGTTCCAATTTCAAGCACCCTGTCATCTTTATCTAATTGCAGCGCCCGTGTCATTTCAGCAACGATAAATGGTTGCGAGATGGTTTGTTGCTCGCCTATGGGCAGTGGAAAATCACCATAAGCTTGATCCATTAGCGCCTCACTTACAAAAAGATGCCTTGGAACTTTGCGAAAGGCCGCAAGAATTTTTGGATCAGTTATCCCGCGTGATTTAATCTGTTTTTCAACCATTTTTTCGCGCTGACGTTCATATTTTATGAGATCCTTCATCATGATTAAATCATTATCAAATCAACGAAGTTACGTCAAGAATTTAGACGGGAAATAGCAGAACCAAATCAGCAATTCTAATTAGAATTGCCTGGAGCCGGGTTTGACGGGTTGACGCATGGAGTTGATTTGAGGTATATAAGAAACGTGGACGAATGTTTGCATCGAAAATGTGTTAACTTCATAACTGTTAGAAACGTGGACGAAATAACTTCTCCAAGTAGGCGCATAGCTTGTGGAAGCTATTTCGTCCACGTTCCTTAAGGCCATTATATGTACGGAATAAAACATCTAATAGTATCCGTTCTATTCACTTTTCTTATTGTTGGTTTTGGTACGGCCGGCTACATGATTATCGAAGATTGGGGAATTTTAGATGCTTTCTATATGACCGTAATTACAATGGGTACTGTTGGATACGGCGAGGTTCATGAAATTAGTAACACTGGAAGATTGTTTACCATTTTACTTATCTTCTTTGGAGTTGGTTACTTTGTGTATGTCACTGGTGTTGTGGTACAATTTATGGTTGAAGGAAAAATGAGAACCATATTTGGGAGGAGGATGTTGGATAAAAAAATTAACAGATTAAAAGACCATTACATTGTTTGTGGATATGGACGCATTGGAAGGGTCATTTGCAAAAACCTGCAAAAAAAGCCACTTGGTTTGGTTGTTATAGAAAAAGACAGAGAGCTTGTTCCGCTAATGGATGAAGATAAAGTTCTCTATGTGAACGGGGATGTGTTGAATGAGGCAAATCTTGTTAAGTCTGGAATAAAGCGGGCAAAAGGACTTGTTGCTGTTCTATCTACTGATGCGGACAATGTATTTCTTGTCTTGACGGCAAGACAGCTTAATCCTGATCTTTATATAATTGCACGGGCGTGTCAGGCCGAATCAAAGTCGAAATTACGGGCAGCCGGGGCAGACAATGTTGAATCACCATATGAAATGGGTGGTACAAGTATAGCTCAAAGGATACTTCGCCCCGCAGTGACAAGCTTTCTTAACCTTGCTTTTAGCACCAAGCGTAAAGACATTCAGGTGGAAGAGATACTCGTAGCCTCTTCCTCCACGCTGGCAAACGTTATGTTAAAGGATTCGGGCATTAGACAGCGGTTTAATCTTATAATAATTGCAATAAAGAAGTCAGATGACAGCATGTTGTTTAATCCTTCTTTTGAAACAGTTGTCAAGGCTGGAGATACTGTCATAGCTGTCGGGGAAGAAGCAAATCTAAAGAAGCTGGAAGATATATTGAATCCGTAGAAAGCAGGGATCGGGGGTCACAAGAACTTCTCAATAGGGCGATGCGCCAATTTCTTTCTGCTCAGGAGATGACTCGCTCCCAATTGGTGACTCTTCTGTCCTGCTCGCAACGATCCGTTTAGAGGCACCTTTCCAAATGGGGCTGCCTGCGTAGTTATAATTATAGTTGAGTTTATAATTCGTTTAGAACTGACAATTTTTCAACTGAGTCAATTACCAATTTTTTATCTGCCGGATATTCCCTAAATAATTTCTCTTGTTTCTGGGTTAGCTCAGAATAGAATTTTGATTCAATTAAAATTTTGTATTCTAAGTGTAATTCTCAAAATAGCTACCAAGATCTCTTTCTCCCATAAACAAATATTTAATTCCAAGATCTGATGCGTATATTTTTTTCGGGGATAATAACTTTTGGTTTGTTTTTCCCCAGCGCGGAAGAAGATGAATAAGATAAGTAGATTCAAAATAACTCAGGTATCTTTTTGATGTATCTGGTGAAATATTTAGAATTTTACCAATCTTGTTTATGCTAAGCTGCTTGCCACTCCGTTCCATTAATAGAGTAAAATAATCCCGCACTATTTGATGATTTTTGAGACTATGATTGGAAAAATATAGTGAGGACATTCTTATAGCCGGGAGTAGATAACTGTCAATACCAAGGTGTAAACCATAAGAACATAGAACCATTTTCCGGCAAATTTGGGCGTTTGTACAGGGGCTAAATTAAACACCACAAGTACCATCAATAGTACATAAAGAATTATTGAAAAAACGGTATGATTAATAAAGCTTTCAAACAGAAACACAAAAGCAAGAATAATAACATTATTGTCTAATGCCAGCCCCATATAGGTTTTATCGTCAATCAGGCCAAAAATGTTGAAATAACTCAATCGGATAGCACTGGTGGCGACAATAAGAAATGCTCCCGGCAGGAACCAGGGACTGAACTTCCCATAGCTTAAGAGAAAAATAGCAGGGAATACTCCAAAACTTACAATATCTATCAGTGAATCAAACTGGCCCCCAAAGGCTCGATGGTGATTTGTTCGCCCCGTAATTTGTCGAGCAATAATTCCGTCAGCCCAGTCAAATAAAACAGCCCATAGGACTCCAATTATTGCAACAGGAAAATTGCCCAAAATAGCGTAGTAAATACCAAGTACAGCACATAACAGGCCTGCAAGCGAACAGATATTGGGAAAATCCCTTGCAAAAGAAAGCATTGTGGGTTGATCTGATTGTTGAGGTTTGGAATTTGTCATTATTTTTATGCTTTTCCGGTTTTTAAGTCCATTATATTAATTAATGCCGCGACTAATTTACAATTTTCCGCTTCTGTACGGCTGGCAATCCGAAGATAACGATCAGAATCCGGTTGAGTTTTGCCCACACAGTCCTTTATGTACATATTATGTTCAATAAATAATTTTCTCGTAATTTCAGGAGCACTTTGCACATAATCGGGCAGGCGACAGAAAATAAAGTTTGCATCAGGTTTGAAAACAGTCATACCTTCTATACCACAAAGTTTCTTATACAGACTGTCTCTGTCAGATCGAACTTGTTTGCAACTTTCAATAAATTCCTGTTTGTAATCAGGTAAAATCCGCAGAAACTCTTCTGCAAATCCGTTAATATTCCAAATATGCACCCCGTTTCTTATTGCTTCGGCAAACTTTGAATTTGCAGTCAGCATATAACCGATCCTGAGCCCACAGATACCGTAGGCTTTGCTCATGCTTTTAAAAATCGCCACATTCGGGTATTTTTCGATTTCTTGTTCCAGGCTTATTTGATCAGGGTTCTCTGCAAAATCTAAAAATGATTCATCCAGAATAAGCATGCAGTCATAGATTTCAAGTTTTTTTGCAAGCCGAATGAGATCAGGTTTGGGAATTAACATAGATGTTGGATTGTTAGGCGTTACGACAACAGCTACATCAGCTTTTACAATGATCGCTTCCGCAGCAAATTTATCCACATCCAACCGGAAAGATGGGAAATCAAGCGGAAATTCGATTGCCTGGCCTGGAGGCGCAGCATTTGCATATTCATTGAAAGAAGGCACTGGAACGATTAACTTGCCCGATATGTGACCGGATACTATTTTTATTAGTTCTGCAGCTCCGTTGCCCACAACAATTCTTTCAGCGGACTGGTCAATTAGTTTGCCGATAAGCCCGGCAAGAGCATTCTGTGCCATCGGATAATTCAGAACAATGTCGTGAATTTGCTCTTTAAAATTTGCAAAAACAGCCTCTGGCGGGAAATAAAGATTATAAAGATAGGCATGATCTATAAAATTATGCCGATAGTAACCACCATGTTGGCCGGAGATGAATTCATATTTTTCAGATTGAGTCTTATAACTATTTTGTGACATTTAATGTTCCTGTTGCTTCCCGGGGAGATGTTACAGTATTGATCAATTGAATGTTAAAAAAATCGGGCTGAGAAAGAGTAACACTTTCCGTACACGTATAATTGTCTGATGAAAATAGTTTTTCAGCCTCTGCCAGATCTTCAATAGTGTCTATTTCATACCATGGCTTGCCGCCAAAAGAGACAATTTTAAAAGAAAGGCTGCCATCAGCAATCATTTCCGCAAATACGATTTCGTAATAGTCATTTACTTTGCCATCTGAAATGTGCTTGTTTAATCTTTTTACAATACAATGCCACGAATTAAGTGAAATGCTGTAGATATTAACTGTCTTATATTTGATCTCACCAAAAGAGTCCGCGTTGCCTGCCAAAAACGCTTTAACCTGTTTGGATTTATTGATTATAACACATGTCCCATCCATCCAGGGTTGCATCTTTGCAACAGCTATTTTGTCAGGATACAGCATGGCATTTAGAAGTGATTCATCAAAAACAAGATCACTTTCGAGCAGCAAAAATGGCTCATTGATAAATTCACGTGCCATCCAGAGAGAATAGATATTATTGGTCGTCTTGTATAACGGACTGAAAATATAATCAATTGTGATATCACCTACCTGATTTCCCAGAAAATCCCTTATATGATTTTCAAGATGTCCTGTGACCACAATCAGACGTTTGAAACCTTGCTGATTAAGATTAAAAATCAACCGTTCAAGTATCGACATGCCATTGACTATTGTCAGGCATTTAGGCTCATTCTTCGTCAAGGGATACAGGCGGCTGCCTATGCCGGCTGCAAGAAGTAATGCCGTGGTTATACGTTTATTATCAGGGTAGCTATGCTTCAAATTTATATCCTTTTCTTTTTCACAAAAATATCAAAACAGCCCGCTATTCCAGCAACTTTTGTGCCCGCCCTAGTGCTATGCGGAAGGTGCTATGCGAAAACTGACGTGTCCGCTATATTTTTTGCCGGAACTGGAAAATCAGATCACTAA
>JAJSZO010000072.1:0-6153 GCA_030262795.1 Deltaproteobacteria bacterium
AGGAACGTGGACGAAATAACTTCCCCAAGTAGGCGCATAGATTTGGGTCGAATTTGCCCAAATCTCAAATATAGGCTCAGATCGCAAAAGTTGATGGAATAGCGAGCTATTTCAATATTTTTGTGATCTGAGATCGGGCAAAGGTGGCCTGAAGCTATGATGCATAGTTGGGGAAGTTATTTCGTCCACGTTCCTAAGTGCTTTTCTTAATATTTGTTTTGGAGAGGAAATGAAAACAAAAGAAACCAGTCTTTTTGATAAAAACACAGATTCCAGATGGGCTATTCGGCCGCTTGTTCCCCGTGAGGTATACACGGACAGACAAGAGCATATAGATTATCTGTATAATGCAGCTCTTGATGCCATAGGTCAGAGGACTATGTCCACAGTCCTTTTGGGTCAAAGGCGTATGGGCAAAACCGAGATATTCAAGCGGGTTGTGAATCAGCTCTTTTTTGAGCAGGATTATCGGGATCCAAAGGCGGTTGTACCGGTCTATTACAGTTTTAAAGATGAACCGCTTGATCGGTGGGAATTTGCCATTGGATATGTAGAAAATTTCCTTCGCTGGTATGCAGCATTTCGATTGAGAGATACTTCTATCCTGTATCCTGATTCAGTAAGCCGGGACGGACTTTCGGAATTGATCAAATTTCGTCTCAAAGTATCTGAAGGTCTTGCAGGCGCTCTCAATTTCATGAAGTTTCTTCAAAAAAAAGACGTCACCACGCCTGAAGACAAGGCTATGACTCTTCCCCGGAGGGTTTCTGACTGGGATGAGAGTACGATCGTGATGTTCTTGGACGAATTTCAAAACACCCGTCTTCCCCAATACAACTTCAGCATAGTCGGTTATATGCAAGAGGCGGTCGAGTCTCCCACATGTCCTCATTTTGTTACCGGTTCCGCCATGAGTATCCTGGCAAAAGAAATTCTTGGTCGGGGATCACTTTTTGGACGGTTCCGCAGCCATCCGATTGAGCCGATGACCAACTATTGGGGGGCGCGGTTAGCGTTCAATGCTTCCCGCTATCATAAATCTCACATAGAAGAAAAGATGCTTCCGGTGTTGGCTGATCGTTGCGGTGGCAATCCATTCTATATCACAGCAGTAATCCAGCAGGCAGCAGAACAGGGAAAACCGATTGTAAGCGAAGAAACATTAAACGAAATCCTCGCAGTAGATCTTTCTTCCGGTTTTATTTGGGCTGAACTGAATGACCAGGTGACAAAGTGGATAGAACGGATCAATGAATACGGCATCACCAAGTGGGTACTTTATCTTTCTGCCCTGGAAGAAGGAGACCGGCTTGATCTTGATAGAATTCAAAAAGAACTTGCCGAGCGTGAAGGAAAAGTTGTGCCAATGGAGACCATCAGGAATGTGCTGATAAAACTTTCCAGAGGTGATCTTCTCCAGTACATGGAGCTTGGCGGCTGGTTCAGGAAAATAGATGATCCGATTCTGCTTGAATTTTTGAAGGTATGGGGCAGGATTGAGGTGGAGGGCCATGATCGTGCCAGAGTCCAAAAAGAGCTTGTTCGGCATTATCAAACGCTTGACCGACGAATTAATGATCACCTTGGATATCTTGCTGAGGTATATATGGCGCAGGTCTTATGGAACGGTCAGAGAAAGACTCTGGCAGGCAGGTTTTTCCACAGCAATGAGGATATAACATTGCCCTGGCGTTTTATATATATAAAACATCGAACCAGACTTGGAGCGGCAAAAGAGATGGAGATCAATGTTGAAGCGGCAGCGGCAAAAGAGCACTGGATATGTGAAAGCAAGTGGTGGAATGGTCGGAAGGTTGGTCACGTTGAAGTGGAATCACTCCTGCGGAAAGCCGAACTCTTGAGAGAGGCGGAAGGTGAAGGTCTTGAGACGATGATGGTCTGGTTTTTTGCTCATGATGGTTTTACAAACAAAGCAGAAGACCTTATGAAAGAAAAGGGTGTGCTCTGGTCAGTCAGGAAAGACCTTGACAATTTACTCAAGATTGTTAGCTTGAGGCAGTTGCCGGATCTGGCAGGTGAATAAGTGTAGATTAGCCATAGAAGATAACGGAATCTCAAAAAGGTAAATCCTCTAAATCGTCCAGTTTTCGTGATAACCGCCTGAGGCCTTGAATGGAATATTTGCCCTTACAAAGTTGATATGTAATCGGGCATTCATTCTATTTCCCGCACCGTGACAGCTCCAACCATGTCCATTCCCACGACGAACAGTTGGCGGCGGTATTGTGTCAAGGCAAATCAGGGTTATTGCTTATCATCGGCCTAAAGCAGTTCTTTCTTGCCGTTATAACAGTAATATCATTGATTTCGGTTGACCTGACAGGTTTAATATAAAGAAAGTGTAACTTGTTACCGGCATAGCAGACAAGTGGTAATTTCTATGAGATTTGATTGCTTTTCAAAAGCGATTATCACTTTACTTTTTCTTTTGATTATATTTTATTGAATTTACTTGTTAATATCAATACAATGGCGATAATCGAAAATATTCATAAGGAACGTAGACGAAATGGTATGAAAAAAAGAGCATCTCAAAAAGTTCTAATTACAGGTGGCGGAGGATTTCTGGGAGGAGCTATAGTTAAGCTGCTTGTGGAAAAAGGTGACCGGGTACGCAGCTTTTCCCGCAGCTATTATCCTGAACTTGCATCTATGGGCGTAGAGCAATTTCAGGGTGATTTAAGTGATAAAACCTCTGTAGCAAATGCATGCAAGGGGGTTGATCTTGTATTTCACGTTGCAGCTAAGGCCGGGGTATGGGGAACATATTCCGAGTATCACAGAATTAACGTTAAAGGAACTCAAAACGTTATTGAAGCATGCAAAGAACATAATGTTTCAAAACTCGTATATACAAGCTCGCCAAGCGTTATCTTTGATAGCACGGATTTGGAAGGTGTGAATGAATCCTTTCCATATCCAGGCAAATATAATGCTCATTACCCAAAAACAAAGGCTCTGGCCGAACATGCCGTAAGAGCAGTCAGTGACAGTTTGTTGACTGTAATATTGAGACCGCATTTGATCTGGGGGCCGAGAGACAGCCACATTGTTCCAAGAATTATTTCAAGGGCAAAGCAGCTTGCGATAGTCGGTAACGGCAAAAATCTTGTGGATACGATTTATATAGACAATGCTGCTTATGCTCATATTCTGGCCGCAGAAAAACTGGATGAAACACCGGGTATTTCAGGAAATATTTATTTCATCAGCCAGGGGAAACCTGTTTTATTGTGGGAAATGATAAACAATATTTTAAAAGCAGGCGGACTTCCTCCTGTTAAGCGTTCAATACCACATAAAGCTGCCTGGCTGATTGGAGCTTTACTTGAACTTGTTTATAATGTTCTAAATATAAAAAGCGAACCTGAAATGACACGTTTTGTAGCAGATGAACTTGCAAAATCTCACTGGTTTGATATAAGTGCCGCCCAAAATGATTTAGGATACATTCCACGCGTATCTACGAAGGAAGGGCTAAAGCGACTTGAAGTCAGGCTATCCCGAACCTCACATGAACAACTTATAAACCAAAGCTGAGCGTTTAAAACCCTTCTTGATTAATGTTTACGATATCAATGGAACCAGAATAACCGATAATACAAACTGGGCAAACAGGCTTTGTCCTTTAATTAAGGCAAATGACAAGGGAATAAACTTTATTTGTGCTATTGCGAATATGAACATGGCTTCTCAGGCAAAGCTCACTGGTAAGCCCATTATAGAAGAATGTGACGCAGGCCTGGTTAAAATTTGCGCTTTCCTTGAACTTGAAAAAATTTTCTAGTTTTCGTTCGGGCACTAAATAAATAACATTCAGTAACTTCCTTGACCCATACGATTAGCCCATGCTAAGAATATGAGTGGGTTTAAAATTTAGCTGAAAAACACTACTTATAAGGAGGTAACAATGAAACTTATAGATATCGCACCAGTCGATGTATGGCAGCGCCTCGCGCAGGAAATTTATGATAAATTCGGATTTAACGGAGGCATTGTAGATAGAGAGGGAGTTGTGGTTCATCCGCCGGCAGGATGGGCAAATAAGATTTGTCCGGCTATAAAGGGAAGTGACGATAGCCGGGTAGTTTGTTCGTCCGCACAGCTATCCATGGCCGAAACCGCGCGCACCACGCAAAAAACGGTGATTAAAAAGTGTGACGTCGGCTTTACCAAGTTTGTAATACCTATATTTGTTAATGAAGAGTTTTTGGGCACCGCGGGTGGATGCGGTATTTTTATTGAGGGTGGAGAACTGGACGATTTTTATATTTCAAAGCTTCTCCATATCGAAGAAGAACAAGTAAAAAAACTCATGGAAACTGTAAAAACAAGCCATATAGACAAACTGGAAACAGCCGTCGAATTTGTACAAAATCGGATAAAAGAACTTACACCTTCTTCAGCCGAGCAAATTGACTGAGTCATTACACAGCTATATTATTTACGGCCATCTTTCAGCTAGCGTTACATCAATAATATTCGAGGGAGTTCCCACCTATCCCGATCCTGGCAGATATCGGGAAATTATTGATTGCTCATGTAAGAAAAGATATCTGCCCAATAGCAACGCCTAAGAAAATTCAGTTCACGGATACGCTGCCCAAAACCAGGAGTGGCAAGATCATGCGAAGGGTGGAAAGCTATAATATGTAATTTATTGACCCGCATTTTATGATGCAGGACATTCTAATCAAGCATTTTTGTAACAGTTCACGGTTGTCAGTTTACAGTTCACGGTTTTATATTTTGAGGCTACCGATGTAAGGTGAGACAGCCTGTAAATTCAAACGGTTAGCGATTCCTTAGATTTTCATTGATTGTGGGATTGCCATAAAACCAAAATGGCGAAAAGTATCCCGCTTTAAGTTCAATACCCGTGAATGAATTTTATTCAGTTTATAATATTTAGTCAACAAAGTAGAAGGCAACTTTGTGCCCATAGGCAAAACTCCAAAAATGAGCGATATCTGTTAACTATTTGAATAATCAGTCATGTTTTTTTGTTTTCTCGGTCTATTGTTAGAGAATTTTCAGATAAAAACTTTGCTGTAAATATCGTTTAATGATTGAATAAAATTCATTCACGGGTATTGGCTTTAAGTTGATAGCTTGTTTTGATCAACCGTAAACTGTGAACCGTGAACTATTACGCATTTTTTTTAAGTCAAATCATCTTTTTTCTGTATCGAAATTTCTATAAGGATCGAAAAAAAAGGACAAAGAAAAATCGCAGGGCAATAACTCCCAAAATCAACGGACTTACAATACTAAGAGGGAACTTGGCATATTTGTCGAAAAGTCGGTAGCAGCTTTTGTGAAATTCAAAGACCGAGCGAATGATCAGCTTATCACTGCTGCCACCGACATAATGAACGATTGACGTTTGCGGAAAGCAAACTACTTTCCATCCGGAAAGCGATATACGTTTGCACCAGTCAGCATCTTCCCAGTACATGAAAAACCGTTCGTCCATAAAGCCCGCATCCTTAATGGCCTTTCTCCTTACCACCATACAGGCTCCGGAGACCCAATCCACCGCTATAGGAGTTATTCCGTCAGATCTGGTAGTGAGTATGTTTTGACGGGTGATCCGATTGTCAGGAAACCACCTGGTCAAAAAGGAATTTCGCCCGAAAAATGCTGTAAGAGGGGTGGGAAAAGACCTTGCCGAACCCTGCACAGAACCATCTCTATTGAGGATTTTAGGCCCAACAATCCCCACGTCAGGGTTCTTTTCCATATAATGCAAGACACACTCAAAAAAAACTTTTTCAACATAAGTATCAGGATTCAAAAGAACAACATAAGGTGAAAAACTTTGTTTTAAAGCCTGATTCACTGCCGCAGCAAACCCCATATTATATGTATTGCCGGTAATCAGAACATCAGGAAACAACTCGCTTATGCGAGTTACATCGTCATCAGAATCGTTATCTTGTACAAAAATATTTGCAGAAATATCTCCAAGAGAATCATAAATAGATTCAAGGCATTTAATAAGATAATCCGTACTGTTATAATTAACTATAATAATATCAACAGAGTTCAATTATGCCTCCGCTATTAATTTTTATTTTACCATATGGATTCCCACGCTGGAGCATGGGAAGCAGACAAGAACCAAGTGTA
>JAJSZO010000072.1:6253-11178 GCA_030262795.1 Deltaproteobacteria bacterium
GGAACGTGGACGAATTAACTTCCCCAAGTAGGCGCACAGATTTGGGTCGAATTTGCCCAAGCTCAAATCCAACCTCAGATCACAAAAGTTGATGGAATAGCGAGCTATTTTGATATTTTTGGGATTTGAGCCTGAATTTGAGATTTGGCAAAGGCGGCCTGAAGCTGTGATGCATAGTTAGGGAAGTTATTTCGTCCACGTTCCTAAGGATGTCCAAGATAGCATGAAAAAAAGAAAATTTGCGATGTTTCAATATCTCAAGCAAATCGAATGGTAAGGGCTCGCACAAAAATAACTTAACATTTTAAGCGCTGATGCATCCCGCCTGGTTGCGTTGCTTCAATATTTCTGTAGCCGCTTACTCAATCGCTGAAAAAACTGTTCTTTTGTCAATAGGCCCCAAATATAATCATCATCCACTTTTCTGTTATCCTGAATTTGTCCACGCTTTTTAAATACCCTTTTCAAACCTTTCAACGCATCCCATTTAGCTTTTATAAAATCTTTGTTTCGACCCCGTGCTATGAAAAAGAAAAAAGCTACCATATCATAGATAATGTGGGGAAAGATAGTTTTAAGTATCAACCTGGCAGGCATATTTTGAATATAAACCCATTCCAAATTTCGATGGCTGTAGTAGACCGAGGTCGGTGAATCGTAGATAATGCTACCGCTACCCTTGTGGTATACGACTGCTTCCGGAACGTACAGGCACTTATATCCTTTTAACTGTGCTCTGAAACTCAGGTCAACGTCTTCATAAAGTAAGAAGAAGTCTTCATCAAAAAGGCCTACATCTCGAAGCATCCGGGTGCGGTAAAGCGCTGCGCCGGCGCATCCAAACATTCTGAAAAAAATCTCCTTCCATTCCAGTTTACAATAATCATCAGGATTTCGGGCGTTGTCGTGATAGGCGTTCTATCAATTGGTGCCACAAACTGTTTTGTTCCCAAAATGTACTCAATCCCTTGTATAGTGATTGAGGTAACACCTCTGGTTTAATCAGCTCGCCGAAAGCGTCCTTGACCGCCTTATAATACCACTTAAATTCACCAGATTGTACTGCTCGAATAAAACCCATACAAAGGCGTGAGAAGATCAAATACGCCGCTCCCGGAAAGGGAAAATATTTCCGAATGATCCATATAGTATTTCGGGTAGGGAAAAAAACCTGACGCCAACTCGCGCGGCCGGTGGTTGACTCCCAATGTACTACCCTGCAACGTGGTTCGTAATAAATCTGATAGCCCTCTCGCATGACACAGATGGCTACTTCGATCTCATTTTGATACAGAAAAAACCGCTCGGGATACCAGCCTACTCTCTCAAACAACTTCCGACGAATCGCAAACCCACAGCCGACAAATGCCATACTGGTCCCAGAACGATCTGTTCTGGGCAGGTGCCAGGTACGCACGGGCTGTCCGCCGGGAGATTCAATACGACAAGCTACCACTCCTACCTCTGGCCGTGCAGCAAGACACGCAATAAGTATATCCAGGGTGGCTTCATCATGGGGATGTGAATCATCGTCCAAAACTAGCACATAATCACCGATAGCATGCTTAAATCCCTCGTTTAATCCTGCAATCCCCATATTGTGGTCCATTTCTACCACAGTCAGCCAATGAGCATTGGATCGGAGGTATGCTCGGGTACCGTCGATGGAAGCATTGTCAACGGCAATAACTTCGATATCATTGCGCTTTGCCACAAAACTCCGCAGATGCATAACGGTTCGCTGTGTTTCAGCAAGACGATTGTAATTCAGGAACACAATACTCAGTTTCGGCTGGCAGTCAGTATTCATAAATTAATAGTCACTCAATCACCGCTTCTTTCCTGAAGGATGCTCACTGTTGACGATTTGTGGATACCATAGTGTCAATTCCTCTCCGGAAACCAGTATGTGGTTAACAAACTCCACGCCTTGCATAAAAGAATGATCCATATTTCCCACCTCGTATCGCCACGCGCCGAATCGTCCTCTGGAATAAATACCCAGCTCTTCCAAATGCTGAAGAACGGGAAAGAGCAGGCGATTTCGATCCAGAGATGGTGTGGGATAGCCTTTCTCGACAAAAGCATACCAGGTATGATCAATTTCATTACGACTCGACAGAAGGCCGGTATTTAAAGCGCCTTCTATGACGTCTTCAATCACTCGTTTCCGGTCCACTTTCTTGACTGAACTCTCACTCACTTCACACATCAGAGACCACTGCTTGTTTATATCGGGAACATTATTGGGGGAATAGTTACTGAAAACAGTAACTCTATAAAACGGACAGTTGTTTTCAGGAAAATAGATCCAGCATTTTGTGGAAAGGTTATCAGGCGGATTTTCTTTAAGTGCAAGACCAATTACATGTGTCGAAGAATGTTTGAGTGGTGGAGGCGAGTCAAAAGGAGACATCAAATCGGCCATCCGAACAAGGCTTGTCAATGGAATAGTGCTAAGCAGAACATCGTATTCTTCAGTTGTTCCATCAGCAAACAAGATTTTCCGATCATGAACAGATATCCTTGCAACCTCTTGATTTAGATGTATTTTCTTCTGAGAAAGCTTTTTTGCCAAGGTTTTCCAGATGGCACCCGTTGCTCCATTTAAAGGAAAGCGGAACAGAGAATTGGGCCCCCAGGAAAGATTATCTTCGTTGAAAACTGCGTTTTTCAATATATTCTTGAGATCCACAGGGGCAACCCTGTCACCAACCCATGACCAGTCCATTTGCTCCGGTGGGTAACCCCATACTTTGTAATTGTAAGGTCGCAGAAACCATTTTGCCAAGCCTTTGCCGAAAATGGCATCTACCCATTCCCCAAAATGAATCGGATCTCTTTCAAAGTTGTTTTTGTTGATATCAACGATGCCCTTGAAACATTCCCAAAAAATTTCCTTTGGAAGGCGATGGATATTGTTCTGTAAAGGATAGGGAATAAAACGATCTTGCATCCGGATCCATGCTTCACGCTCGTGAAAGATCCAGCCGTCTTTTTTTCCAAGAAGGGTGTCCATAACCTGATCAAAATAGCAATAGTGGCTGAAAAGCACGTGCCCTCCGAGATCCCACCAGAACCCGTCCTCATCCTGAAATGAGGTAGCAAGCCCACCCCATTGATTACCCTTTTCGAAAAGGAGCCAATCTTCATGGCCCAGTTCCGCCAAACGCCATGCAGCCCCCAAGCCACAAGGACCCCCACCAAGAATTACAATTTTCATCGACACAAAGCCTTTTCCATATAAGCAACAAAAATCATTTGAGTGTAACCTTCCGAACCGAATCTCTTTCGGGCGGGGAAAAAAGGGTCCGGAACAAATAAGATAAAACAAACAGGGGAATATGGCATAAATCCTTCAAGCTCATCCTTTCAATAGCGAGCGTGCTTCCCTTTTCGAAATCCACCCTAACTACATTTTTACCCCAAACTGTCCCCATCCTGGGAGTCAATGGAGAAGTAAGCAATATACCCCATGGCCTGTTTCTCAAAAAACGCATGATCCTCAACTTTTCAGCCCACGGGATTGACCCATTTCCCGATGTGGCATAGGTAACAATATCATCCTTATCACAAAGGCTCTTCCATTTGCGTTCGTTTGCCTCAGGAATAATAGCCAGCACCCTTAACCCCGGGTATTTTTGGGTCAGATTACAAACAAATTTTGTTGCATTCTCCGCTGTACTCCCTTGCGGAACAAATACACACATATCTTTGTTCTTCGTGCCGTCAAAGTATTTTGTAAGATTGTCAACAGGCAGGCGGAATTTCTTTTTCCCGTAGCGGCCATTGAGGAAATCCTCAACGCCCATCATAAAGGCTCGAGAAAGAGTAGAATGGGCTGCAAGGCAAGTGCTTGCTGCATGCATTGCGAATCGAACGACCATGCAAGCTAACAGAAGACGTCTCCTTATTCCTGTAGTGTAGTTGTTGAAAAACCAAAGGGCGTTACGAGTCCTGTAATAACATCGCCAGATGGCTGAATTATCTGTGCAACGTCCTGCCCAGCTCGGGTGGTAGACAATGGAGGCATTGGAGGCCAGCACCTTGTACCCAAACGCATTGAAGCGCGCCCCCCATTCCATATCATCCCAGTAAACAAACAAATGTTCATGCCACACCCCTATACATTTCACACACTCAGTGCGCGCAAGTAAGGAACAAGCCGCCACGTAGTCTACCTCAAAGACGGCCTGCTGGTTCTGAAGTTCTATTCGATCGGGAATGTTGCTCCTTATCTCGCCGATGCTATAATCAATGAAGGCACCAACTTCAATGGTCTCGCCTGGGTTTTCGATGTTTATGATCTTCGAACCGCAGATGCCGGCCTCGGGGTTGCTGTTCATAACAGCAACCAGTTCTTTGAGAGCAACCTTGTCAACAAGGACGTCATTATCAAGGAGCCACATGTATTCACAGGCCGGTCTGTTTGCAAGCACCCACCGCATACCTGCATTAAATCCCCCGGCTCCGCCTATGTTCTCCCGATTCTTGATGAGGTTGACTAAGGGATAACAGGTTTCTATCGCCCGGATCGTCCCATCCGTGGAATGATTGTCAACGACCGTTATTCCAAGTCTTTTGGTCGGATAATCAATATCCTTAAGCCGCTTGAGCAATCGTGTCACATAATCTCTTTTGTTCCAGGTCACAATGATGGCTTCCACCATTGGGGCTTCAACTTTAATGCTCATCTTATCGTACACTCCTTTGCACTTTCTACCCGTATCTCCTATCATATGATGGGCTAATCCTTACCAACAAATCCACCCACTTGATGAAATGAACCCATAAAAGACTGACAGCCGCACATCCACTTAAGGGATTTGATGCCATCCATCTTGCCTCGGCATTAATTGTACAACAAAAAATTGACGAAGAATTTGTTTTTGCATGTTACGACAAAAGCCTGAACGAATCAGCCG
>JAJSZO010000073.1 GCA_030262795.1 Deltaproteobacteria bacterium
GCCAGGAGAAAGATAATGAATAACGAATATGATATTCAAAAAATAATGAGTTTGCTTCCTCACCGTTATCCATTTCTTCTCGTTGATCGGATACGTGAGCTTGTACCGGATGAAAAGATTGTCGCCCTCAAAAACGTAACCATCAATGAACCATTTTTTCAGGGGCATTTTCCGGGCTCACCTATTATGCCGGGCGTACTGATTATAGAGGCTATGGCTCAGGCTGGCGGCGTACTTGTTTTTACATCACTGCCCGAGGAAAAACATGGTGCTTTGATATATTTTATGGGAATGAACAAAGTCAAATTCAGAAAGCCTGTTATACCGGGCGACCAGCTTATTCTTGAAATCAAAATACTGAAGCAGCGAGCAAAGGCGGTTAAGATGTCCGGGGTTGCATTTGTGGACAAAAAAATCGTGGCTGAAGCTGAATTTATGGCCACTATTGGAGAAAAAGTATGATACATTCAACGGCAATTATTGATTCCAAAGCTGAACTGGACTCCACAGTAGAAGTAGGTCCATATTCGATTATCGGAGCAAATGTTTTTATAGGAGCAGGGACAATTATAGGCCCCCATGTAGTAATTGATCCATATGTCACCATAGGGCCGGAATGCCATATATTCCAGTACGCTGCGGTTGGTGCTGTTCCCCAGTCATTAAAGTTTGAAGACGAAAAAACCTGTGTCAATATCGGACGCAAAACAATTATACGTGAGTTCGTTACAATTCACAGGGGAACAAAATTCGGTGGTGGAATAACTGAAATTGGCGATGAAAATTTTCTGATGGCTTATACTCACATCGCTCATGACTGCAAAATCGGACGAAAAGTCGTCATGTCAAACAATGCAACACTTGGCGGACATATTACAATAGGCGATTATGCAACTATCGGCGGGCTTGTGGCTATTCACCAGTTCGTAAGAATAGGTGAATACGCCTTTGTGGGAGGAAAATCAGGTGTTGTAAAAGATATACCACCCTATGTTATTGCAGCAGGTGACAGAGCCATACTTCATGGCTTAAACAATGTGGGACTGAAGCGCGGTGGTTTTTCTCAAAACAAGCTGAAATTAATAAAAAAGACTTACAGGATTATTTTTCGAATAGGCCTTACAATGAACGAGGCTTTAGAGAGAGTAAAGGCTGAAGTGGAACAAATTCCTGAAGTAGTTCACTTTATAGATTTTATAAAATCATCTCAGCGAGGAATCACAAGATGAATAAGATAAACAGGGTTCAGGGTTCAGGGGTTAGGGTTCAGGGGTCAGGAATTAATTTATGCGGATAGGTCTAATTGCGGGGAGCGGCCAGTTCCCTATTATTTTTTCAAAAAAAGCAAAATCAAAAGGATTTTCTGTTTACGCGGCAGCTTTTTTAAATGAGGCTGACAAGAGTCTAAAAGACCACGTTGATGAAATAGAATGGATACATCTTGGGCAGCTCAAGCGGCTTATTAATTTTTTTAAAAAGCACAATGTAAGCGAAGCTGTCATGATGGGAGCTATTCGTAAGACAAGGATGTTTTCAGATGTAAAGCCTGATATAAAAGCCATCTCGCTTTTTGCAGGCATGCTGCATACACATGACGATGGAATTTTGAGTGCCTTTGCCGGAACCCTTGAAAAAGAGGGTATCAAAATAAGGGCTTCAACCTTTTTACTTCCTGACCTTCTGGCTCAAGAAGGCTGCTGGACAAAACGAAAGCCGGCCAAGACGGAAAAAGCCGATATTAACCTTGGCTGGAAATATGCAAAGGAGATCGGACGCCTTGATATAGGGCAATGCGTTGTTATGGGAGGCGGATCAGTCCTTGCCGTAGAGGCTATTGATGGAACCGATGCCACAATAAAAAGAGGCGGAAAACTTGGCAAGGGAACTGCTGTTGTTGTCAAGGTTTGCAAACCAAATCAAGATATCAGATTTGATATACCCGCAATAGGCATACAAACAATCAGAACAATGCATGAAGCGGATGTAAAGGCTCTGGCAATTGAAGCAGGGAAGGCCGTGGTTTTTGACAGAGAAGAAATGATAGCCCTAGCAAACAAGTTTGGAATTGCTATTGTTGCTATAAACAGAAAATGGAACAATAAATGAAAAAACTTCGTGTCGGTGTAATAGGTACAGGTTATCTTGGTAAATTTCATACTGAAAAATATGCAGGAATGGATGAAGTTGAACTTGTCGGCGTTGTTGATATAGAAAAAGAAAAAGCCGAAGACATAGCAGCAACTTTTGGCATATCTGCACATACAAACTACAAGAATCTATTCGGAAAAGTAGATGCTGTAAGCATAGTTGTTCCTACGCCTATCCATTTTGCCGTCAGCAAAGATTTTCTTGAAAATGATATTAATGTTCTTATCGAAAAGCCGATAACAACAACCATTGAAGAAGCTGACGAACTGATTAAGATTGCAGAATCAAAAGGTCTTATTATTCAGGTCGGGCATCTTGAAAGATTCAATCCGGCCATTATAGCTCTTCATAATATTGTTAAAAATCCAAGGTTTATAGAATCACATCGTTTGAGTATTTATAACGAAAGATGCATTGATGTCAGCGTGGTTCTGGACCTCATGATTCATGATATAGATATAATTCTGACTTTTGTCAGCTCCCACATAAAAACCATTCACGCAGCAGGCATACCTGTAGTCTCAAAACACGTTGATATAGCAAATGCTCGTTTAGAATTTGAAAATGGATGTGTCGCAAATGTTACGGCAAGCAGAATTTCAACAAAAAATGAAAGAAAAATCAGGCTGTTCCAAAGAGATGCATATGTATCTGTTGATTTTACAAATCATGAAACAACTGTGATCAGCCGGAACAAGAAAAGCTCAAACAGCCCTATCCCAGGTATGGAAATAAAACAGCTCTGCGTTACAAAAAAAGACGCTCTAAAAGAAGAGCTTAAATCCTTTGTAAAGTCGGTACAGAATCATACTTCCCCGAAGGTTACGGGACAAATGGGACGCGACGCTTTAAAAACAGCTTTAAGCATTATGAAACAAATCAAAAGTCCTCTGTAGCGGAACGTTTATGTACCCAGCTTATGAAACCAAAACATGTTATAATTATAGCTGGTGAAGCTTCAGGCGATCTTCACGGTTCAAAGCTTGTAAGGGCGATATGTAAAAAAAACAAGGAGATATATTTCAGAGGTATTGGCGGGCAAGCTCTCAAGAAGGCGGGGGTTGAGATCCTGGTTGATGCATCTGAACTATCCGTTGTCGGGATAACCGAGGTGTTTTCCAAAATACCAAATCTTTTCAAGGCAATAACCATTGTCAAAAGACATCTGAAAAGTTTTAAGCCGGACCTTGTTATATTAATAGATTTCCCTGATTTTAACCTTAGAATCGCAGCCGTTGCTAAAAAACTCGACATACCTGTTTTATATTATATCAGCCCTCAAGTTTGGGCATGGAGACAGGGCCGCGTTAAAATAATTCGGAAACGTGTGGATCATGTTGCTGTTATCCTGCCCTTTGAGAAAGACTTTTACAGAAAACACAATGTGCCGGTAACCTTTGTAGGACACCCCTTACTGGATAATTATACACAGAATGATTACAATCAGTCCGGCACCTTGGAGACAAAGAAAAAGGTTGAAAATGAGAACCACGGAATTCCGGTTATAGGCATTTTGCCGGGTTCGCGCGACAAAGAGGTTATAAAACATCTTCCGGTAATGCTAACTGCTGCACAAATTCTGCAAGACCGGCTCAAGAACATAAAATTCATAATTTCTATAGCGCCATCAGTTAAAAAAAAACATATTGAAGAGATATTAAAAAATCATAAAGGAATATCAGATTACGAACTATCAACAGAAGATGTTAAAAAAGTCTTTGGAATGTGCAGAATACTTGTGGCTGTTTCCGGAACTGTTACATTAGAAGCCGCAATTTCCGGCACCCCGACAGTAATAATTTACAAGGTATCTCCCGTAAGTTACTTGCTGGGCAAATTGCTGGTACAGGTTAAAAATTTCGGTCTTGTAAACCTTATTGCAGGAGAAAATATTGTCCCGGAATTATTGCAGGATAAAGCATCCCCCGAAAATATAGCAGATACTGTATTTGATATGTTTAATGATACTAACGGGCTGCAAAAGCTAAGAAAAAAGCTTTTTGAAATAAAAGACATGCTGGGGGGACCGGGTGCTTCAGAGCGAGTAGCTGAAATAGCTCTCAATATAATGGAGAAAAAATATTAAGATAATAAAGCGAAAAAATAAACTCGCTGAAATCAAATGGGAACTTGTCGGTATTCTTGGCAAGTTTTTAATTGATATTCTATTTTATACAATGAAGATAGAATTGAAAGGATTTGAGAAAGTAACACCCTATATTAATTCAAAAAAATGCATTTGGGCAGTATGGCACTCAAGGCTTCTGCTTCTGAACTACCTAAGTAGGGGATCGGAGGGAACCGCCATGGTCAGCGGTTCAAAAGACGGCGAGTTTGTGGTAAGAATACTGAAAAGACAAGGGCATGAAGCTATTCGCGGCTCAACAACAAAAGGCGGAATTAAAGCATTATCATCTCTGATCAAGAACCTTAAAGAAAAACAAAGACCTGGCTTAATTATACCGGATGGACCTCAAGGGCCAAGATTTAAAGCCAAGTTAGGAATAATTATACTTGCAAGAGAAACCGGATACCCTATTTTGCCTTTCAGTTACAGCGCAAAAAAAATCAAGGTTTTTACAAGCTGGGACCGTTTTATTCTCCCGTATCCTTTTACAAAATGCATAGGTATTTATGGCAAACCATTATTTGTTCCGAGAGATGCAGACAGAAACGAGTTAAACAGGTGCCTTATCCTCCTTGAAAAGGAACTATGCCGTCTTACTTCGGAGGCGGACAGCTATTGTTTAAATTCATGAAACAAGAATCACAACGCATAAGGAACGTGGACTTTGGTGGAGCTGAGGGGGGTCGAACCCCTGACCTCATGACTGCCAGTCATGCGCTCTCCCAACTGAGCTACAGCCCCAATATAATTGGACAAATAACAAAAAGTTCTAAATGTGTCAATATTTATTATTTTTTATGCAGTCAAATTAAAAGGCTATGTTCGCGTTAAGTGTGGAAAAAAATAATCAAATTTTTTGAATAGCTGATATGTATCACTTTGAGCAATAGTTTACTGTATTGATAACCTATTGAAAAAACAGAGACTTTTTAGAAATTCCACACTTAACGCGAACATAGCCAATTAAAATAGGAGAAAATCGCATGTATCGATTAAAACTAACTGGAATTCTTTCATGTCTTATGGTTCTGATGTTTCTTACAACCGTATGGGCCAAAGATCGCTTGGCAATTATGGATTTTGAAAACAAATCTCAGCACGGTGGATGGCGACTTGGACGGGGAGCTTCAGACATACTGACAACTGAGCTGGTCAAAACAGGCAAGTTTAATGTTATGGAAAGAGATAAGCTTGCTGCCATAATAAAAGAACAAAATCTTGGTGCATCCGGCAGGATAGATCCGTCAACCGCTACAAGAATAGGCAAAATCATCGGGGTTGAATACATTATAACCGGAGCAATTACAGAATATGGACAAAGTCGAGCCGGTGGCGGCGGAAAAGGCATTCATGTCGGCAAAACAGGCTACCATGCCACTGTTGATATACGCATGATTAATGCTGTTACCGGACAAATCGTCTTTGCAGACAGCTCCAGCCACAGCGATTCCTCATATAATGTAAGAGTCTTTGGCATTGGCGGTGGAGAAAATTTCAACGAAAAAAAGGCTACTGAAGTCATGAGGGTTGCCATAAAAAAACTCACAGCAAAGATTACTTCCGCTCCCATAAAATCAGGCGGTGGCAAAAGCTCTTTAAGCTCAAAAGGTTCAGAAGCTCTTGTTGCTGATGTAGATGAAAATATAATTACGCTTAACAAGGGGAAAAATGCCGGCTTTAAAAC
Organism: Deltaproteobacteria bacterium; assembly: GCA_030262795.1. GTDB lineage: Bacteria > Desulfobacterota > Desulfobacteria > Desulfobacterales > ETH-SRB1 > B13-G4. Next base: position 5,961 of record JAJSZO010000073.1, read on the forward strand.
AGGACAAAAGATAACAATCTCTCGCAAAGGAAAAGTAATCAAAGACCCACAAACAGGTAAAGTTTTGAAGATAAAATACAAAAAAATAGGCACAATAAAGCTGACAGAAGTTGAAGATTCTTATGCTGAAGGTGAAGTAATAAGCGGGTCGGGATTCAATGTGGGGGATATTGTCAGATAGCCTGAAAAATATAAAACTCAAAAAAGTCAGCCCCGAAAGGCGCTAAGTTTAATAATTACAAGAGGTTAAGTCGTTTGGGAAACTTTTATTTAATATATTGAAAACGTAATTTTATAATTTCCTATACAATGCAAACTTTCCTTAAACGATTTTTGAAAGTGGCGATAACCATTGCCATCTTTCATTTTCTTCTCTCAAGCATTATAACTCCGTTTTGCATCTCAACTCGACTATCAGGCACTCAATCGCCGCTTTTTTCGGAATTCCATGTGATTAATTATCTTGCTTACCTGCTTATGGGCGTTATCGCATTTCCATTGGGTGTTCTGGCCAAGGTGGCACCAACGTTTTACCCCTTTCTCAAATTGCCCACCGGAGGTATTCCATTTTGGGTTCAAGTTGAACTTCTGTTGTTACTGAACAGTCTGCTCGCATCATCAATTTTCTCGGCTTGCTTTGTTTTTGTATCAACTTTCATGAAATTAATCAAAAATCAAACAATGGGGGGTGAAAAACATTTGGATCCAAGCGACTCGGGGAATGATAGGGGGCACCCTTCCGTCAGATTTAAGGAGTAAAATTTATGAATATTACAACCGTATATTGTAATCAGGTTAATGTTCAGTTGAAAACAGGCATAGATATTGCCGACATAAACTATGAACTTCAGAAACTGATTGACAAATCAAAAATTATAGATGGCACCTTAAATGCTGCTGTTGTTGGATCGACCAGCTCTATTACTACAATTGAATTTGAACCGGGAGTGGTAGAAGATCTGAGACGTGCCGTTAACAAACTGGCTCCACCTGATCTGGAATATGAGCATGAAAAAGCCTGGCATGATGGAAACGGCCATAGCCATGTTCAGGCCGCATTATTAGGGCCATCTATTGCCTTGCCGGTCAGAAATGGCAAATTAACCACGGGTACATGGCAGCAGGTGGTAGTTATCAATCACGATAATAAAGCCAGAAAAAGAAAAGTCGAGGTTACAATTATCGGCATTGCAAAAAAAGGTTAGATTTGTAGAATCTAAAAATATGAATACTGATTCTAAACCAAATATTATTGTGATCTGCGGCCCAACCGGTTTGGGCAAGACCGCTGTTTCAATTGAACTCGCCATAGAGTTGCATGGAGAAATTATTGGCACTGATTCGATGCAGATATACAGATACATGGATATAGGCACGGCCAAGGCGACTTCTGATGAGCAGGCTCAAGTTTCTCACCATTTGATAGATATTGTTGATCCGGATGAGCCTTTTGATGCCGCCATGTTTGCGAAGATGGCAGGCGAGCTGATAATGAAGCTGCATGCTGATGATATTATCCCATTTGTTGTCGGGGGCACAGGTCTTTATATTAAAGCTCTTGTGCATGGCCTGTCCCATGCAGGGTCGGCAGATACGGATATCCGAAAGCGTTTAAAAGAAGCGGAATTGCTTCATGGCTCCGGATTTCTTTATGAGAGGTTATGCAAATGTGATCAGGTGGCAGCAGGAAGAATACATCCGAATGATACATACAGGATAATCAGGGCTCTTGAGGTATATGAAACAACCGGCATGGCTATCTCGCAATACAGCAAAGACCACGGGTTTGAAAAGAGACGATTTAATGTTTTGAAAATAGGTCTTCATATGGAGAGGGAAGCTCTGTATGATCGTATTAATCGAAGAGTTGATGCAATGATAGAAGAGGGGCTTGTTGACGAAGTGAAAATGCTGCTTGGCAGGGGTTATTCTGAAGACCTCAAATCCATGCAGTCTATAGGTTATCGCCACATGGTTGATTTTATTAAAGGCCGTATTACGTGGGAAGAGACTGTCCGTACATTGAAACGGGACACAAGAAGATATGCAAAGCGCCAGATGACATGGTTTAAGGCCGATTCCGAGGTTGTATGGGCAGAACCGGAGCAATCAGGCTATATCAAGCAATTAATAACAAAGTTCTTGCAAGCAGAGAAGAGATAAGGCACTAACTTGTCATGAAAATAGCTATTGCACAGGTCAATACAATCATTGGTGATTTTAAGCATAATTTTGACAGAATAATCTATTTTGCCAATAAGGCAAAAGGCTTTTTATGTGATCTGATAGTATTCCAGGAGCTGGTTGTCACGGGTTATCCGCCCCACGATCTTCTTGAAAAAAAGGACTTTGTTGATGCCAGTCTTGCCTGGCTGGATAAACTTGTCAGCTCAATAGATGGTATAGGGGTTGTTTGTGGATTTGTTGACAAGAATCCGAATGATGAAGGCAAGCCCCTTTACAATGCAGCCGCTTTGTTTGAAGACGGCAAAATACTGCATAAAGCATATAAAAGACTTCTTCCAACCTATGATGTTTTTGATGAAAGAAGGTATTTTGAACCGGGCCGGTCATTTGAGGCTTTTCCGTACAAAGGACGCAGGGTAGGGCTGACTATCTGTGAAGATGTCTGGAACGACAAAAACTTTTTCAGGAAAAGAATATACAATGTAGATCCTTTGTCCTTGATGATAAAAGATGGAGCTGACCTTATAATAAACATATCTTCTTCTATCTTCCATGCAGGCAAGATGGAGTTCAGGTGGAAGATGCTTGGTGCTCTATCTGAAAAATACAGCGTTCCCATAATATATGCAAACCAGGTGGGTGGAAACGACAGCTTTCTTTTTGATGGAATCAGTACTGTTTTTGATCGAAATGGAAAAGTAATTGCCAGGGGCCGTGATTTTAAAGAAGACTTTATTGTTTGTGATTTAAAAGCTGCTGAAGCCTCCGACGACATACATCCTGTTTCAGGTTCGGAAACGGAATCTCTTCTAAAAGCTCTAATTATGGGGACTCGGGACTATGTAAAGAAGTGTGGTTTTTCAAAGGTGATTGTAGGGTTGAGCGGTGGGATTGATTCTGCATTAACCGCATATATTGCTGTGATGGCGCTTGGACCCGAGAATGTAATGGCTGTATTCATGCCGTCACAATATACTTCCGGAGAAAACTCTGAAGATACAAAAGAGCTTGCGAAAAATATCGGAATAGATCTAATGCGGATCCCAATAAACGGTATCTTTAAAGAATTCCTGAAATTTCTTTCACCTTCTTTTGATGAGAGCGATCCCGGTATTACGGAGCAGAATATACAGGCTCGAATCAGGAGTACCATTCTCATGGCTCTGTCAAACAGGCACGGTTCGCTTCTTCTTTCTACGGGAAACAAGTCGGAACTTGCGGTTGGCTATTGCACCTTGTATGGCGATATGAGCGGAGGGCTTGCTGTAATTTCAGATGTTTCAAAGACGCTTGTATATGAACTTGCCCGCTATATAAATACAGATAAAGAATATATTCCAAAACGCATAATAGAAAAAGCGCCTTCTGCGGAGCTAAAGCCGGGCCAGCTTGATCAGGATGACCTGCCGCCTTATGAAATACTTGATTCCATTTTAAAGGGATACATAGAAGACTTCAAAAGTGTTGAAGAGCTTGTTGATATGGGATTTGACAAGAAGCTTGTGAAGGATATTATTTCAAGGATTGACAGGAATGAGTACAAGCGGCATCAGGCAGCTCCGTGTCTTAAGGTTACATCAAAGGCATTTGGTTATGGGAGAAGATATTCAATCGCCAAAAAGATTTCACCGTATATTTTACCAAGCCCCAAGATTAAGTTACAAGCAATATTCTCACGTCCATAACATTTGTATTTGTCGGACCGGTTATTAACAGATCATCCAGTTTTTTAAAAAAATGATACGAATCATTGTCTTTAAGAAAACAGTGTGCATCCATCCCCATCTCTCCAGCTCTTTTTAGAGTATTATTATCAGCTATTGCTCCTGCCGCATCGGTAGGCCCATCTGTGCCGTCTGTGCCTCCGCTTAAAACAACGATGCTGTCTGTGCCTGCGATGTCTATTGCTGCGGCAAGAGAAAATTCCTGATTTCTGCCGCCAAGCCCCTTTCCCCTTAAAGTCACTATTGTTTCACCTCCTGAAAGTATACACGCCGGAGAAGGCAGGGGGTTGCCTGTTTTGATTATTTCTTTTGCTATTGCTCCATGAACTTTCGCTACATCTCTTGTTTCCCCTTCAATCAGGGAAGAGAGTACAATGGTTTTGTATCCCAGGGTTTCAGCCTGTATTTTAGCGGCAAGTATGGCTTCTATATTACTTCCTATTACGATATTGTGTGTTTTTTCAAAAACAGAGTCTTCGGCTTTCGGTGTTTCAGGAATTTTTCCTGAAATACCGGCTTTTATATGGTTTATAATGTTTTCAGGAAGTTTTTTTATTATATCGTATTTTTCAAAAATTTTTATACAGTCTATATAGGTAGTTGAATCCGCTACAGTGGGCCCTGATGAAATAACGTCAAGATCATCCCCCACTACATCTGAAAGTATAAAAGAAACAAGTGTGGCAGGATATGCCGCAAGCGCAAGCCTTCCGCCCTTTATCATGGAAGTATGCTTTCGTATTGCATTGATTTCATGAATACTTGCACCGCAAGAAAGAAGTTCCTTTATAGTTTCCTGCTTATCCTTTAATGTAAGTCTTTCACAGGGAAGGGGAAGCAGTGCTGATCCTCCCCCTGAAATCAAACATAATACCAGATCATTCTTTTCAGCGGAATGCACAAGATCAAGGATAGCGCTTGCGCCGTTTTGTCCGTTTTTATCGGGAACCGGATGTCCGGCCTCTATCAATTTGATTCGGTCAAGATGAACCACATGTTTATATTTAACATTAATAATTCCTTTTGTTATTCTTTCCCCGAGAATGTTCTCTAAGGTTGCGGCCATAGGCGCTGACGCTTTTCCTGCACCGATTACAAAAAGATTGTTATACATTGAAAGATTGTAAGCTTTGTTTCCAATAAAAAGGCGGTTACCTTTGAGTTTGCAGTATTTTTTTATGGCAGCACCAGGCTCAACGGCATGAAGACCTTTTTGGAAGATGCTTACAACATCATTTCTCATTCCGTGAATATGGTTTGATTCTTTGTTCATGATATAATATTAAAAAA
>JAJSZO010000074.1 GCA_030262795.1 Deltaproteobacteria bacterium
CGGTCCCAACCTGTTTCCAACAATAGTTTCATCATCCAGTAACAATATTTCTAATTTTTCTTTCATTTTTTATTTCCTCCCCCTTTCTTACTGCCCATGGGCAACACTTGAAAACAAATCATAATCTACATAAACTTCAACGTGTTTGACTCCTTCAATTTTCATTACCTTTTGTTTCATTTCTAATGCTTTATTTTGTGCCTTTTTCTTTATTGCTCTAGTATATATATAAACAGTTCCTTCATCGGATTTTACCTGCATTTTTGAATCTATATCTGTTAGAGTTGCCCGAACACGACATGATATTGCAATATTTTTCATACATCTTAAGGAATAAGTCATCGGCTGAAATTTCTTGTGCTTTACGGTACTGACAATGGTCTCTATGGCATCTTCCACATCATTACTTTTGATATGCCCGATGTTTATTGCCAGATCATATAAGTTCGGATCCATAAGGTCTATATCATAAACAGCCGCAGCCCACTTTGCTTGCTCCTCATCTTCTTTTTTAATGATTTTGCCTGCCTTGTCCCGGGATATCTTATATAGCTTCATTCCGGTTGTTATCCTGTCTTCTAAATTAGCAATAATCCGAACTTTGAGCACATGGGATATTTCCTTGATAAGCGAAAGCCCGACGACTCCATAATATACAATATTATTTTTTAACAAATATTCAGCAAGCAAAGTTTCAATAAATATTATGTATTCAGGTCTCGCTTTAGAAAACATGCCAACGCCGGATGGCGCTTCTTTAAGAACTCGTGCAAGATCAGATTCAGAGACACCGAACTCCCCGGAAACTAATGATAAAATAATTTCACTATCTGCATACTCGTATTTCAATCTTTTGGCCGCACTTTCAGCTATTTGCTTTCCATTGCTGTACGAACCTGCGGTAATAGTTATAATGGACACTTTTATCCCTCCTTAGGTAAAGGTTTAGGGGGTTCAAGGTTCAGGGGTTCAGAGGTTCAGGGTTAATCGCTTTGCAAATTTTTTCGATGTCACTAATTTCACTGAATAAGCATCATGAATCTGTCAACCTTTGAACCTTAAACCCTAATAAACATGTTTCCCACAAGCTGATTAAAGACCGTAGAATAGATAAAGCATTCCGATTAACACCACTATAAATAATACAGTCATAATCCCGCCGGCTTTTATAAAATCTACACTTTTATATCTGCCGGGCCCCATATAAAGTGCATTAACCTGATGTGTGGGCAGCATAAACGAGTTGGAAGTTGCCAGGCCTACCACAAGGGCAGCCATCCTTGGATCGGCACCTGCTGCCAGAGCCATATTAACCACAAGTGGCACAAGTAATACCGTTGCACCAACGTTTGAAATAACCAGCGTAAAGAAAGTGGAAAGAACTGCTATGGCTGTCATAAGTATAACTGGAGAAACATCCCCTATTAGATTAAGAATAGTATGAGCAATCCACGCTGCTGTACCGGTCTTTTCAGTTGCAATCCCCAATGGAATAAGTCCGGCCAAAAGGAAAATCGTTCGCCAGTCAACAGCCTTGTATGCCTCATCAATACTCAAAACCTGGCAAACAATCATTCCAAAGGCTCCGGTCATAAGAGCTACTGACAACTGGATTTTGAATATAATTATCATTACAAGAGCTGTTGCCAGCCAAAAACCGGCTATTAAAGCTTTCTGCGGCTTAAGAACTTCACTTACCGGAGTTGTAAAAATGAAATTGTGCATTTCCTGTAAAATATTGAACCTCTCCCAAGTGCCATGAAGCAGTATTGAATCACCCGAGCGCAATTCAAAATCCGACAGTCCGGAATAAAAAGCTTTATCTGAGCGATAAATTGCCAATGGGTTTACCTGAAACTGTTCCCAGAAATGTGCCTTTCTCAGGGTCTTGCCAATTAACCCGGAACGTGGCGCAACAACAGCCTCAATGGTTCCGGATATGGCAGCAGACATGTCATGTCGGAATAAATCCAACGAGTCTTTAATCTGTATCCCAAGCTCTTTGGCCATTTTCTCGACATTTTCCTGCCGTCCATAAACAACAATATCAACATCAGACCTTATCTCCATGTCTGGAGCAGCGGAAAGCAACTTAAAGCCATCCCTGCCTGCAATCGCAACAACATTTACCAAATATTTTTCCCGTATATCTTTGACTGTCAAAGGATCCATGAAATCGGTAAAATCACCAGGCACTTTTAATTCAAAAGGATCGCCAATATATTCGTAAGAGCTTGATAGTTCCTGGATAGATTCATCAGAAGAACCGCTCTCTTCAGCGTTTCCTTTTGGCAGCACAAATCGTCCAAAAAGAATGAAGAATCCGATCCCGGTAGCTACCAGCGATAGACCGACAGGCGTCACATCAAATAGGCCGAAAGGTTCAAGGTTAAAGGGAGCAAGCAAATCGTTCAGAAGAATCAAAGGACTGCATCCGACCAGAGTGATAGTCCCTCCTAAAATTGCACAAAAACCAATAGGCATGAGCATCTGGGAAAGTGGTATATTCATTGATTTGCTTACACGCCTGATAGCAGGGAGGAAAAGGGCTGCAGCGCCGATGTTCTGCATAAAACTCGAAATTACAGCTACAGTGGCACCCATTGCTATAACAATACGCGATGAACTATTGCCGGCCACCTTCATAACAGGCTTAACCAGCCTGTTTATAAGACCGGTTTTGTCAAGACCGGCACCTATGATAATAACTGCGATGATGGAGATAACTGCGTTGCTGCTAAACCCGGAAAACGCTTCTTTGGGTGTAACGAGATGGAGCAAAGGTAGTGTGATTGTCATTAGTATAGCTACCATATCAACACGAATCCATTCGACGATAAAAAGGAACACAGCTATTCCGATCATTATCATAACCAAAATCATTTCTGTCGTAAGCACATTTGCTTCCATAACTACTTGATCTCCTTTTTTGTTGCATTTAGGTGGTTAGGCTGAAGGTTGAAGACTTTTAGGGAAAAGACTCCCAAAAGCCAATATTTTCTTAAAGCGGCCGGTAATTTTGTCCAAACATAGAGAATAACGCTCAAAAATCATCTGTTTCCTTCAGCCTTCAGCCTTCAGCCTTCTTTTTTACTGTCAATATACGGCTTGACGTCATCTGAACCAGCAAAGATATATTTTTTTTGATTTTCTGATAATGCTCATCCTCCTTATCAGGTACTGCGATCACTATCTCGGCTATGTTCAGTTTTCGTACAAACTCGCAAACCTTTTCAATATATTCGCCACAACACTTGTACTGTTCAATATTGATTCCCTCCATAATACTGCAATCTATAAGCAATTCTATTTTTTCTTTTATTTTTTTTTCTTTTTCCGTTTCTTGCGAAACGTCTGCCACAAAACAATCTGACTGAACGCCATCGTTTCTTGACAAGAAAAGAAAAACTGGCTTAGAATCACTTCTTTTGGCAAATTCAACAGCATAGCGAGCTGCATTCAGCGATATCTCAGAAAAATTATCTAAAGGTACAAGTAGTTTGTTCAATTAACTCTATCCCTTGATTAAATTATACTAATTAGAATGATAAACTCTATCAAATCATCTTTTAATCAATTAAATACAAATTTGATTAAAACTATAAGCAAAAATTATACCAAATAAATATAAGCAAAAATTATAGATAGTTATATTTTTAAGGGTAAAAAAATTATTAGTGGTGTTTCAATATGAAACATATTAAACGAGTTATTGCTATGTGTTTATGTTAAAGTCCAACCATGTTTCATTTTGAGATTGAAATCAGAAAGAAAAACATTTGAAAGAAAAAAAGGCAAAGAAAGGACACTTATGCGGGCTTTTCCGGCATCATTTCCGGAATATTGACAGCATCTATACCTTTTTCGTTAAATAATCTTTTCTCACAAGCCATCCGTAACTTTGCAACAAGTTCATCACGATCAAAAGGCTTTATAAGATAGTCAAATGCTCCCAGCTTCATGCCTTCTATGGCAACCTGAACTGAGGCATGGCCGGTCAGCATTATTACTTCTGTCATGGGTTTGATTTTCTTTATTTCTTTGAGGGTTTCTATGCCATCCATTCCAGGCATCAACACATCAAGCAGCACTGTTATAAAATCCTGATTTTTAATTTTTTTTAGGGCATCTTCTCCGTTCATTGCCGTAGTGATATCAAAACCCCTTTTTATCAGGAATCTTGAAAGGTATTTAAGCATTATCTTTTCATCATCAACAAGTAACAGCTTATTCTTCATAGTGTCCTCCTCTATAAATGGGGACGAAATAACTTTGGGCCAAGGGCTCACTCAAAGGGATATTTGTCAGCAGAGTTTCAATATGAAACCGGTGTTTCATCTTGAAACTCTGATCCTGAGACCTGTACTATTTGACCATCAAAATGATTCATAATATAATTATTAAGAAAAATGTTCCGTTTTGAAACATCTTTGTACCTGCATCCATATCGTATAAATGTAACTATCAGCAATTTATGAATATTTTGTTCTGGTATGTTTCTTGATTATGCTCAATTATATCCTATGCAATATCTATGCTAAAGATTAGGAACTGGGAAGGAGTAATGATGTTTAGATTAAAGAAGGTAATAAAAAAAATATTTTTTGGTGGGAAGCAGAAGAGTACCAATACTGAGAAATCGCCCGATAATATCATCCGTTCCCGTTTCAAAACAAAGTACTGGAACTTTAAAAATCTTCTAAGCATTAATAACACGATCCTTGAAAGTATGTCGAAAATTGAACTTGCACTGAAGGGAACTCAAAGATTTAGCATGGAATTCATTCGTGGAAACTGTACATCCATTTCAGTAAATATATATAAACTAATTAAAAAAATAAACGACATTTCCGACGGCCGTTATGAAACGCTTTATCATACTTTTGCAGATATTCAATTTAGAATAGATCAAATACTTGAGGAACGGGAAAAATCTGTTGATGGTAAACTGGTGCTGTCAATCGAAGATATAAATACAAACAGCACAACCCATACCGGCAGCAAAATGGCTAATCTCGGCGAAATTATGAACATGACAGACATTAATGTCCCGCATGGTTTTGTTATTACTGTCTCTGCATATCATCTGTTCCTGGATCACAGCGACCTGCAAAAAAATATCAACCAGCAGCTTCAATCTGTTGATATTGAAAATATAAAAATGTTGAAAATGGCCAGCTCAAATATACAAAAGCTGATTATGCAATCATCTGTTCCTTTGGAACTCGAAGCTGCAATATTTGATGGATACAAACGTTTACAAGAAAAAACCGAAAAAGACGTCAAAGTTTCAATGCGCAGTAGCGCCTTAGGTGAAGACAGCCAGGATTTCTCTTTTGCCGGTCAATATCACACAGAACTGAATGTCGGTTTTAAAACACTGATTGACTCATATAAAAAAATAATTTCCAGCAAGTATTCCATTCAGGCCATTACATACCGTTTCAATAATGGTCTTCTCGACGAAGATATTATTATGTGCGTCGGTTGCATGGCCATGGTCGAAGCTATTTCCAGCGGAGTTATGTATTCGAAAGATCCTGATGACATTTATAACGATATAGTAGTTATAAATGCGGTACCTGGATTAGGGAAAGCAGCGGTTGAGGGCAGCGTATCACCTGATTTATTTGTCGTCTCTAAGGAACAGACGTTTCAACTACTTAAAAAAGAAATTCATGTCAAGGATCAGAAAATTGTATTTTTTTCCAATAAAGAACTGCACATTATCGAATTGTCAGACCCTGACAAATACGGACCGGCCATCACAGATAAACAGGCATATTCTTTGGCAAAACAAGCAGTTATGCTTGAAAATCACTTTAATACTCCCCAGGACATTGAATGGGCCATAGAAAAAGACGGTATGATCAGGATACTCCAGAGTCGTCCACTGAAACAGTTAAAAAAAGAAGATAATGAGTTTATAGATAATAGTCTATCTATAAAAGTTAATAATCAAACGATACTTAGTGGAGGTGTTGCGGCAAGCCCTGGTGTGGCCTTCGGGCCTGCATTTATTGTGAATACTGCCGAAGAAATTTACAACTTCCCGGCTGGTGCTGTTTTGGTAGCAAAAAACTCCCTGCCTAATTTGGCCACAATATTAAACCGCGCTGCTGCCGTGGTAACCGACCATGGAGGAATCGCCGGTCATTTGGCCACAGTTTCAAGAGAATTTGGCATCCCGGCACTTTTTGGTACGTTTACAGCTACCCAAAACATCACAAATAAAACCATAATCACAGTTGATACCTATTCGCGTAAAGTCTATGAGGGGAAAGCTGAAGCATTATTAAAAAAGTTTCCTGCAAAACGCATCAGTTCAATTAAAGGCAGCCCTGTTTATATAACACTTGAAAAAATACTAAAACAGATTACTCCACTAAATCTTACTGATCCAAAAGGCAGTAATTTTACGCCTGAGGGCTGCCTGACATATCACGACATCACCCGATTTTGTCATGAAATGGCTATAACAGAAATGTTTGATTCCGGTACAAACAACAACCAGATAAAAGCAGGAAAAAGATTGGTTGTCGATGTCCCGACACAGTGGTGGATAATTGACCTGGGCGACGGCTTTAAAGGATCTATAGAAAAAGATACTGTCAGGCTTGAAAATATAGCATCAGCTCCGATGTTATCCCTTTGGGAGGGAATGATGGCTGTAAAATGGGACGGCCCGCCTTCAATAGATGCCGGAGGGTTTATGTCCATAATGGTTCAATCTACCATGAATCGTGATCTGTGCGCATCAGGTCGGTCCATTTATTCACAAAACAACTGCGCAATTATTTCAAAAAACTTTTGCAATTTCAGTTGCCGGTGCGGTTATCATTATTTGGTTGCGCAGACCTTTGTCAGCGACCAATCCAGAGAAAATTACATAAAGTTTTGTTTTAAGGGTGGTGCTGCAGATCAAAACAGAAAATTCCTTAGAATGAAACTTATAGAAGAAATTCTAATCAAGTATGATTTTCAGGTTGAAATATGTGAAGATTATATGAACGCCACTATTGTAGGATATGATCAATCTTCCACAATAAAACGTCTTAAAATGCTTGGCTATCTTACAATGCATACAAGGCAACTGGATATGATAATGAACAACCCTGCAAGGGTAGCTTATTACAAAAAGAAAATGCTGAAAGATATAAGTTTTCTGATTCCCGCAAACAAGTAAACAGGCTGACTTCAATCTTCAGTCTTCAACCTTTAGCCTTGTTTAGCCCTCAGCCTGACCACACCTGAGTAGCTACGCCTTAACTATATTTTCCGCTGCGTAGCGGCTTCGTCCCACCATCTGCTTAGAGGTATATAACCCATGAGTAAAAAAAACCTTTAGGTCATAAAAATTACGGCTCCATCCCACACTTGCCAGGAAGTCGAATGGGGATAGCAGACCACAAATGCCATGATGGGCAAAAACAGATTGTTTGTGTCGCATTACGAAACAAACACGATCGTTTATTGTTCAGGAAAAGCTTGATGGTTCAAATGTTGGCGTTATACTGCTCAACAGCGAAGTAGTAGCGATAACTCGTGCCGGATATAGGGCACCATACGCTATGCACCATTCTTTTAATGCGTGGGTCTCCTTCTCGTTATTATCCAATAGTTGTATATCATTACTGTTTTCATATTATAAAGCTCGGAGAATGATGTTTCAAGCTTTTTTTTGCAACTTTCATTGATTTTTTTTCGTTATCATGCAATTTATAAAGGAGTTATACGGAAAACTATTTAATGACGTTATAGTTTTTGAAATATTCACTACCGTACACTTTTTTTAACTCTTTGTTAATATTGAAAAATATGATATTTTTTGGCTAAATATCTTACAATGCAATGACTTTTTATCTGATTTGCAGTAAAACTTTACTGTTTTGGCGTTTCGTCCGACGATTAATTCCCTTTTGAGTAGAACCACCGAAGCTGAAATAGCCGGAGCGAAACTGAAGTTCGCCGACAAACTTTCTGAAACCCTTGATCCGGCGATTAGGAGCGGCGATACAAAAAAGATCGAAGCAGTCGTACAAACGTTTCAGAAGGAGGCGGCTGGCGATGTAATTCGTTCTTTCTGGAGACCCGACGGGCGAAATATAAATTGAGAAAACGAACAAGTTCTTAGAGTCTCAATGGCTGCTAATAGGCTGGGAGACCAATCTATAACCTTATTTATGCTGGCCCCGCATTACGCAAGCGCTCGGGAAAAAGCTGTTCGAGAACTCGAACTCGCAAGATAAGTAATCCAGTGCCTAACCAACCGACTGAAGCTGACGGGAAAAAGTTCAGAGATTTATCGTTAAAGGTGTGCCAGTTTGAAATGTATATGGCCGGCCGCTTAGCCTTAGGCGAGAACGATAGAGTACGGTGTAAGAATGGGAGGCTCGCAATAGTGTTTACAATAAACGAAGTGCTATTTGCTTTCTTTAAATTTCTATGGGCGGGCTTCCCGATAATATCGCGCCGGTACAGCGGCGAGGGAAGGCGCAGTACTTGGTTGGGCTTACTATTTGCTTGCATCCTATTATTCCTGGGACTTACTGTGCTGGTGAATCACGCAGCCGCAGGGGACCCTATTGAGTTGCGCAGGAGATTGGATGACGCTGAGGCGAAAAGTATTGAAATAGGCAAGATAGTGGAAAAAGAAGGTGAGGTTGTGCGGGCCATACACAGGGCTACCGATCACGAACTTGAGCTACGATTGCGCAACCAGCACCGGAGAATTCTTCAAAAGATCGGGCAACTCAACAAATCGAAGCTTCGCATTCTCAGCGCAGCCGTCGAACTCCTGAGCGGCTACGAACCTGGCAGTTCAAGGGAGTTAGAAGCGGCGGTGCGCGAGGCACGGCGTCTCGTTGCGGCCCTTCGTCTGGAGCGGGATGCGATCCTCGTGGATCAGGGTTCATCCCACGAACTGGTAGTCGAGCTTGGAATAAACATCCTACTTGAAAGGGCAGAGGTGCGGCTACGCTTTTTATACGATGAGGAGCAGAAGTTCGCAATAGAGAGAGGGGTCGTGACAACGAGGATAGAAAAGACGGACAAGCCGGAGCTTCCTGAACCCGAGATAGAGAAAGCTTGGTTCGACCGCCAGGAGACGGCCGTGAAAGTGACGCTGATTGGTGCCATTGTGTCAGTCATCGCCAGTCTAACGGGCGTCATCGTGGCTATCATCAAGCGCCGTAGCTCATGACAGGAAAAAGGTGATAGGGTTATTTCCTTGGCAGTGTGCCCACTATCGCCTAACCAGGCCTTCCAGACGACGCGCGAGACGTGGCGGCGCGGCTGAAGGCTATCGTTATGTCCTTCGGAGAAAAAAAGCGGCAGAGCGAAATGTGCAATCAGATGTTGTCAGATGAACCGAAAAATGATAAAAAACCCTATCTGCGAACAGGAAGAAGGGAAAGAACTATGAATCTGTCTGTAACCGAAAAGGTGAAGCTGTGTTCCGATGACGGCTGAACAAAATACGTTTCTCTCCGTATGACAAACCCGCCGATAAAATTCACAGGACAATGAAATTACCCAACGCTGAAAAAGCTTTTGTCGATATTGAAAAACTGAGCGGCTACTGCCTTAACTCCGCCCATGACAGAGGCAAACACAAAGCCCGTTTGTTTTCCTCGGTTTTGGGACTGACTTCGGACAATGCCGAGGAACTGAGAAGAACTCTTCTTGAAGCCGCTCGGAATCACGATGCGGAAACTAGCAGGGATGACCGCTATGGAAAACGATATGTGATTGATTTGACAATAATAACAGAAAAAGGGCAGGCGAAAGTGCGAAGCACATGGATCATCCAAACTCACGAAAAATTTGCCCGGCTGACAAGCTGTTATATACTAAAGAGAAAGGAACCGGAAAAATGAATAATCCGTTAACATTGCTTGATGTTGTGGCTCTCACTGAAAATTTGCCCGAATATGGCCTGCATCGCGGACAGGTGGGTACAGTCGTAGAAATTCTGGCTCCGAATGTTTACGAAGTGGAATTCAGCGACGATGAAGGCCAGGCTTACGCTATGCAGGCTCTGAGCGCTGATCAGTTAATGGTATTGCATTATCATTTTCTCAAAGCGGCATAATTTTTTACAGAATGTCGAAGAAAAATCTGAAAAAGCATAACCAGCCAGTACTCGTGCCAAGATAAATCCGAAACCTTGGAATTGGTTATCGTTACCCAGTGGGTGAGAGCTGTAATGGCTTAAGTCCCACCTAACTGAAGTTCAGCCAACAGGTTAGTAGTGAAGTCTGCGGGCAAAACCAGAACGGGAAACCGGAATGGAAGTCCGAAGCCAGACGGAACAAGGTTACAGGCTCTGTATTGAGCCCCGAAAAATGTATAGTTGTGGACATTGGATAAGCTTCCGAGAAATCGGTAGCAAAAGCCGACGCTATGTACTGAGTGGAAGGCAGCAGTCCTGAATACACTATGGCAAGTATTCAGGACACCACCGGGGTCTTAGACCAGGGCATGTATTCATAGGGGTAGCTCGGGAACTTGGGAGATCCAAATGTTTCCTTGCGTAAAAGAACGGTATTGGTTCAATAACCACTTATGGTAACTTTTATTATTAACTCACTTTACCTTTTTACTGCCACATAATGCTGATCAAGAGCATGCCGTAGGTAAGATTTAATTACAGCCTGACGACTGATGTTTAATGCCGCTGCTAAGTTATCAAGCTCTTGGAGCATATCAAAAGTAAAATCCACATTAACTCTTTGTACTTTTTGTTTTTCAGGCGGTTTTATTTTAAATTCGTTTGTAAAAAATTGAGAAACATCATTACCATTATCTGCCATATCCGCAATTTCATCAGCGGTAACTTTTTTAAATTCTTTCTTCATAAGCTTGCCTTTCTTGTTTGGTTACCTTCCAGAGCGTCACAAGGTGAATGTATTCGCCTGCCTCATCCTGTCTTGTTTCAAAAATAATCGAATAGAGCCGCCCATTTACCAACCTATTGCACGATATTGTTCAGGATCATCAGAGCGCTGATCAATAATGTGATAATGGTTCCAAATTTCCTGCGCTTCTTCAAATCCAATTTTTCTTTTTGCATTTTTTCTCAACAGTTCGCTTTTCTTTTTTGTCAAATTTGAATCGCATAGAGATAAAAATATAACAGTCATACCATAAT
>JAJSZO010000075.1:0-1726 GCA_030262795.1 Deltaproteobacteria bacterium
AGCCCTGTCCGCAATTTTGCTTTCTCAAGCGCATTTCTCGCCGCCAAAAGCTTGATCTGCAATTCATCCTTTCCAATGCCCTCGGATTCTCCCAAAGGACCGATTGACTTGATTCTATCGGTAAAATCAGTAATCAATTTTACAAATCTTGGACCCTCGGCCGCTGAAGCCCATTTTAATACAAAACGGCTACTATCAATACCGATCTTTGCCAATATCTTTCTGACAAATTCTTCCATTATCATGGCATCGTAATTACCAACCTGGTAATGACATTCTCCAAGATGTCAGCCACCCACAAAGACACCATCTGTTCCAACACAAAAGGCATCTATAATAAAAAGTGGATCCATTCTCCCTGTACACATCATGCGAATCGTTCTAACATTCGGCGGGTATTGATACCGTGACACACCTGCTGAATCTGCGGCAGCGTAACAGCACCAGTTACACATGAATCCAAGTATCTTGGGCTTAAACTCCTGCTCCATCAATTCTAACCTCCAAATGCCTTTATCTGAGACCTGATCTGTTCGGTTGTAAAACCGCCCATAGATATAGCCAGTGTTGGACAATGGGATGCACAAATCCCACAGCCTTTACAAGAAGCGGAAATAGTTTCCGCCTTTTTCTTCTTGCCTGCCTTGACCATTTGAATCGCCTGATACGGGCAAAGGCTTACACAAAGACCGCACCCAATGCAAATTTCAGGATTCACTTTAGACACAATTGAATCCGCTGACACGACACCTTTTGCCAGAGGCAGAGCTGCCTTGCCGGCAGCGGATTTTGCCTGAGCAATAGATTCATTAACCGGTTTCGGGGAATGGGCAAGACCGCACATGAATACACCGTCAACAGCAAATTCAACCGGACGTAGCTTGACATGTGCCTCCAGGAAAAAATTATCCTTTGTCACAGGAACTTTGAGAATCTTTGACAGGCTGTCAACATCGTTCGGTACTATTCCAACACTCAGTACGAGAAGATCCGGCTCAAGGGTAATATCATCATCAAGCATTTCATCAAAAAAAGTAACGGAAAGCTTGCCGTCAGTGTCAGTTGCAACAGGAGCTTTTTCCTTGTCATAATTGACAAAAACAACTCCTTTTTCTCTTGCCTTTTTATAGTAATCTTCCATAAACCCGTAAGTACGTATATCCCTGTAAAGAATATAAATATTGGCATTCGGGTATTTATCTAAAATCCGCAATGCATTTTTTACTGCCTGACCGCAGCAGACCTTACTGCAATAAGAAAGGTCATCTCCACGGGAACCAACGCATTGAATCATGACAATATTTTGAATATTATCCTGTAAAGTTCCGGAAGAAATAGCATCTTCGAGTTCCAGTTGTGTTATAACCTGTTCGGAAGTTTCGTAACAATACTGCTTTGGCTCATACGGACGGCCACCAGTCGCAATAATGATTACACCGTGCTCAATAACTTCATCTCCTGAAACAGAAGAAATATTAGTGGTAAAATTCCCCACATAGCCGGATACGCTTTCAACCTCAGCTTCAGTATAAACTCGTATCAAATCATTGGAACCTATCTTTTTCTCAACTTCTTTAATTATTTTTCCCGGATTCTCACCGGATAGCAGAGAACTCACATTCCTCAAATTGCCACCAAGTTTGTCTGACTTTTCTATCAGAAATGTTTCAAACCCCTGCTCCGCCATACTCAACGCTGCTGTCATTCCTGAAATTCCGCCACCAAT
>JAJSZO010000075.1:1826-3147 GCA_030262795.1 Deltaproteobacteria bacterium
TATTCTTTTTTTTCAACCTCGGTGCCCCTCACTTTGTTCAGCAATGAATCAACAGAAGCCACGGCGCCGGTTGCTTCCGTAACGCTTTCGGGAATATCTTTCGGCCCTCCGAAAGCGCCTGCTACAAAGATACCCTGTTTTGATGTCTGCAAGGGTGTAAAAGGTTGAGTAGTGCAGAATTTATACTTATTAATATCAATACCGCAAACATGGGCAAGATCATCAGCCCCTTCAGGTGATTCCAAGCCTTCGGAAAGAACAACCATGTCAAAAGATTTACCGTGATGAACACCTCGACCATCTACGTATGATATCCTTAATTGATCCCCTTGTTCCTGAATTCCCGCAATGCGAGATCTGACGAATTTGATACCATACTTTTCCCTGGCCCGTTGACGGGATGCATCAAATTCCTTGCCCTGAGTCCTCATATCCATATAAAATATGGTTATATCAAGATCAGGGTCATGCTCTTTTGCCACAGATGCCTCTTTAATTGCATACATACAGCAAACTGATGAACAGTATCCATTTCCACATGTTTCATCCCTTGATCCTATACACTGGAGGAATGCAATATGTTTTGGATGGCTCTGATCCGAAGGCCTGACAATCGACCCTTCAGTAGGACCTGATGCACAAGTCAACCGCTCGAATTCCATACTTGTAAGCACATCGGGATATTTACCGAAACCGTGGCGGCCAAGAACTTCTTCATCAATACGACCAAACCCGGGAGTCAATATTACAGAACCTACGGATAGATTGTGTTCTTCTTCTTTCTGGTTGAAATCTATGGCCTGTGCCTGACATGTTGAAACACAGATACGACACATTTCATGATTTACAAAAAGGCATTCTCTCGGATCAATATAAAAGCTCGACGGTATTGCCTGGGGATAATCTTTATGAAGGTTCTTTGTTAATGCAAGACCTTCATTAAATATATCAGCAGTTATAACAGGGCAATACATAGTGCATGTGCCACAGGCCGTGCAAAGATCCTCGTTTATGTATCGCGGAGCAGTATGCACACAAGCAGTAAAATTTCCTGCCTCACCATGAACGGATCTCAACTGAGCGTTTGTCAATATCTTTATGTTTGGAGACCGACCGGCCTCAACTAACTTTGGTCCGAGTATTCAGATAGAACAGTCACTTGTAGGAAAGGTCTTGTCCAATCGAGCCATTGCCCCGCCAATTGATGCGGATTTTTCGACCAGGTAAACAAAATAACCAAGCTCGGAAAGATCCAAAGATGCCTGAATACCTGCCACACCACCGCCAACGACGAGGACAGAACCTTTTTTTGTTGTTTTAC
>JAJSZO010000075.1:3247-11044 GCA_030262795.1 Deltaproteobacteria bacterium
ATATTGACCTCTCCTCTTTGCGGAAATCTATCAATCGCACCCTGGATGATCTGCCGTGCTGTGTTCACTGCATTATGATGATGCACCTCTATATGTTCAGCACCCGGAATCCGAGCCCTGTCAGAGGTAGTAATAACCTCGGTATGAAAACAGCCGGCTACAGCCGGCAGAGACTGCATAATACATTGAACGTCCACAACCATTGTCTCTACCGCTCCGGTTGCAATTACAATTTCCTGCTGAATAAAACTGCCTGCAACAGGAATTCCGTGACGCATGAGAACCTCATTACCGGTACAGCAAACACCAACGAGATTAATCCCGGTTGCCCCCACTTTTTTGGCTGCCTCTATCATCTCCGGTTCCTGGCTAACCAAAGCCATTGCCTCAGACAGGATCGGCTCATGACCGTGAACAACCACGTTAACCTCGTCTTTGGAAAGAGCGCCGAGATTGACCGCTGCCCGGATCGGAACCGGCGTCCCGAACATGATATCCTGCAGTTCGGTTGATATCATGGAACCACCCCAGCCATCTGCCAAAGCACATCTGGTGGCCTGGAGAATCAGATTGCGATAATCCTGATCAGTTCCCATATGGGTTCTGTGCATAACCTCAACAACTTCCCGCTGTATGCCGCGAGGTACAACCCCCTGTTTTTTCCATAATTCCTGCCTTTTTTTAGGAGCACGTTTTATGCAATATAAGCCTCCTTCCTGCTTACCGAATTCAGCTACTGCTTTTTCACCCAGCTCAATGGCGATATCTTTCATGCTTCGGCCTTCAGTCTTTATTTCAAAAACCTCTGCCAGCGCACAAAGCTTTTTTTCATCCTTGATTTTGTAGTCTGATTCTCCCCTGGCCGCAGCCAGAAATGCCAGCGCCGTCTCCAGTGCATGATCCATGTGTGCAGATGCTCCTCCAGCAACCATACGGGCAAAATTACGCGCCGCTACAGTGGCAGGAGTGGCTCCGCAAAGACCTATTGAATCCGGAACACCTTCTATCATCATGCATGGCCCGAAAGAACAAATACGACAACACGTTCCCCCCTGACCAAAAAGGCATGGCTCAACAGCACGCCTGTTCATGCGCTGTATATAGGTAACAACCCCCTGTTTCTCAGCCTGTTCTGCAACACATGTGCTGCCCTCGCAATCAATACCCATACAGCGCGGGGCTACACCTATAGGAGACCTTCTTGATCCCATTATTATTCCTCCAAGTTAGCTGTTAAGCTATTAAGCTGGTAAGTTCATCAGCTTAATAGCTCATTAGCTGATTATATTGTATTCCTTGCTGCTTCCACCGTATTCTTCATCAGCATAACAATTGTCATTGGGCCGACACCGCCCGGAACAGGTGTTATGGCAGCAGCTTTTTCTTTTACACTATCAAATTCAACATCGCCGACCAGAATCGCCTTCCCCTCAGATGTCTTCCCTATCCTGTTAACTCCTACATCAATAACAACTGTCCCTTCTCTGACCATATCGCCGGTAACAGTTTTGGGATGACCCGTAGCTACAATAAGAATATCTGCCCGTTTTGTATGAAAAGCAAGATCTTTAGTCCTTGTATGGCAAAGAGTTACCGTTGCATTGCCACACGGCCTTTTTTGAAGCATCAGGTTTAGCACAGGTTTGCCGACAATGTTACTCCTCCCGACTATTACTACCTCAGCTCCTTCTGTTTTTACTCCTGAACGACTTATAAGCTCTAATACTCCGTGAGGCGTACAAGGAAGAAAACATTTCTCGCCGATAACCATTTTTCCTACATTTACAGGATGAAAACCATCTACATCCTTGTTGGGATCTATTGCATAAAGTACACGGGTTTCATTAATATGCCCGGGAAGAGGCAACTGTACTAAAATACCATGAATATCGGAATTATTGTTTAATTCATCAATCAACTTCAGAAGATCGTCCTCTGAAGTGTCTTCCGGCAAATTGATCATCTTTGAATAAATACCGAGGTTATTACAAGACTTGTCCTTTTGACCGACATATACCTTGGATGCAGGGTCGCCACCTACAAGAATTGTAGCCAGGCCAGGAGTCAAGCCATGCTTTTCCTTTAATTCCGCTATTTCCTGTTTAAGCTCTACCCTTATTTCTTTAGCTATTTCAGTTCCACTGATAATTTTTGCAGACATTATTTAAATCTCCCGCCTGTGAATTGAAAATTGTCTAAAAAAGCCCTTTTACTTTTCCGGTCTCAACATCTACATCAATACGTCTGTAAGCCGGATCCGAGGCTGTGCCAGGCATAAGACTGATAGCTCCTGCAACCGGTACAACAAACCCTGCACCTTTATAGGTTAAGATATCCCGCACAGGAAGAGTCCACCCTTTCGGAACACCTTTTCTAATGGGATCATGAGAAAGGCTGAGGTGGGTTTTGACCATGCATGTACCCAATTTTGCCAGTTCCGGGTCTTGCTCTATCCTCTTTGCTTTAGCCTCGGCTTCAGGGGTATAGCTAACGCCGTCAGCGCCATATACCTCTGTTGCAATCAGTTCAATCCGTTTTCGTAATGGAGTATCCAGCTCGTAAAGAAAGCGAAAATCGTTTTTTTCCTCACACGCATCAATTACTGCATCGGCAAACTCCAACGCTCCGTCACCGCCTTTAAGCCAGTGGTCTGAAACAGCGGCCCTGGCACCTGCAGCTTCAGACAACCTGCGAACTGCATTTATTTCATCCTTTGTATCGGTATAGAATGAATTAATACAAACAACCGGATTTATACCTGCCTTTTTAACCGTTTTAATGTGATGAACCAGATTCTCGCATCCTTTTTCAACCCAGTCCACATGCTCCTCAAGATATGCAGGATCCATTGGTTTGCCTGGAGGCAAAGGAGGTCCGCCACCGTGACATTTTAATGCACGTATAGTTGCAACCACTACAGCACAATGTGGTTTTAATCCACTAAAACGGCATTTTAAGTTCCAGAATTTCTCAAAACCTATATCTGCTCCAAAACCACTTTCAGTAACATGATAGTCTGCGAGTTTTAATCCAACCCTGTCTGCAATGATTGATGACTGTCCTATAGCTATGTTTGCAAATGGTCCTGCATGCACCAGAACAGGCTGCCCTTCGAGAGTCTGCATGAGATTTGGATTCAGGGCTTCTACCATCCATGCGGTCATGGCGCCGTCAACCTCAAGGTCTGCTGTAGTAACAGGATCACCATTTTTGTTATAGGCGACAACTATTTTACCCATTCGTTCACGCATATCTTTCAGGCTTGTAGCAACAGCGAGGATAGCCATAATCTCGGAACTTACAGCAATTGCAAATTTGGACTGCATGGGGAAACCGTCCATTTTCCCACCAAGACCTATTACTATATTACGGAGGGACTGGGCACAAAAATCAATTATCCACCCCATTTCAACATTTTTCGGATTAATATCTAACCGTTTTAAATTCTTTCTATCCAGGATCGCATCAGAATAATTGTTTTCATGCTGCATCCTTGATGTCAAAGCTACCATGGCCAGATTATGTGCATTCATGATGGCATTAATATCACCGGTCAGACCGAGTGAAAAAGGTGTAAGAGGAATACACTGCGCAAGCCCGCCTCCTGCAGCACTGCCTTTAATATTCATTGTGGGACCGCCGGAAGGCTGGCGAATAGCTCCTATTACCCGTTTGCCTCTTTTGCCGAATCCCTGCACCAATCCCATTGCAGAAGTACTTTTTCCTTCTCCAAGCGGAGTTGGAGTTATAGCCGTTACATCAATATATTTTGCATCCGGCTTTCCTTCAAAACGTTTAATAACCTTTGCAAAATCTACTTTTGCCACATAATGCCCATGTGGAAGCAACTCTTCTTTCTCAAGCCCGAGCGCCTCACCCAGTTGATAAACAGTTTTCATATTTTTTTCCGCATCTTCAGCTATTTCCCAATCTTGATGCTTAGTTGGATCAAGAGACATAGATTCCTCCTTCTTTCTTTGATTTCTTATATCAAAATAGACCGCTATTCCATCAACTTTTGTGCCCGCCCTAGTGCTATGCGAACACTGACTTGTCCACTATCTTTTTTGTTGGAACTGGAAAATTAGCTCACTAAAGCCTATAGAGTCGGTCTGGGCCAAGGATCTGAGCCTATATTTGAGATTTGGGCAAATCCGACCCCAAATCTATGCGCTTAGGGCTCGCACGAAAATAACTTCACATTTTAAGCGCCGATGCATCCCGCATGGCTACGTTGCAAAAGCTCGGAATATCCTGATATTCCAGCGCTTTCGCGCCTTGCCAAACGGACGCCTCAACACTTAAAATTGCGAACTTATTTTTGTGCGAGCCCTTACCTGGAAAAATTATTTCGTCCATGTTCCTTTATATTAAAATAGTAGGAACAGGAACAAAAAATGCATACAATCTTTATTTCTGTATTCCCATAATTTACTGAATCAAATTTATTTATTTATGTCATATGTAAATGATAGCTTTTATTTAGTCAAGTAAAAAATATTCTTTAAATTCTAAATAGGTGACTACTCAGGTGGATAGGGTGGCGGAAGAGAGTTAAGGGGATGTTGTTCTAAAATTAGAATTGCTGATAAAATCGTTGATATTAATAGTTAAATTTTGATATATTCAGAACAATGAGTTATCAACAACATAGCGAACCCCTAACGCTGATTGCCGGAAAAAACTATGGACTTTAAAACGAATCAGGTTCCACTGTCACTTATAGATTCAGAGGATCAAACCTTTCGCATCACAACTGAGACGGGCATAGATGATATTTTAGATTCTATTAAGAATGTGGGTTTGATAAATCCCCCGATATTAATAAAAAAAAAATCAAAATATACCATCATATGCGGTTTCCGCCGAATTGCGGCATGCCGGATACTTGGTTTGTTGAATATTGAGGCGAAAATTCCTGGCTCTAACGCTGACAAGCTTGACTGCGTTAAATTTGCAATAACAGACAATTCATTCCAAAGGCCACTCAATCTGATTGAACAGTCCAGAGCGCTTTTTATGCTTTCCGGCTTTTTTAAAGACATGATAAGTCTCGCTAACGAGGCATTATCACTTGGTTTGCCGCATAATCCAGCTCTTATAAAGAAAATAATAAATATCTATCATCTTCCATTGCTTATTCAAAACTGCGTGCTATCCAACATTATTTCTCTTTCAATGGCGGTAGAACTCGGTACATTTGAAAAAGATGCCGGTATTACTTTTGTAAAAATTTTTAATGACCTTAAGCTGGGGCTGAACAAGCAAAGAGAAATAATAACATTAATTAATGAAATTTCTCTTCGTGAGAACATTCCGGTTATGAAAGTTATTCAAGAAAGCGGTTTTCAGGAAATTCTGCAAAATGATGAGCTTGATCGAACCAAAAAGACCGAAAAATTAAGATTTTATTTAAAAAAGAGACGTTACCCCTCAATAACTCGTGCTGAACAGAAATTTGAAGAACTTGTTAAAGAATTAAAGCTTGGAAACGGTATGAAACTTATTCCCCCAAAAAATTTTGAGGGCAATACATTTAGTATAAAATTACTCTTCAATAACCTGAAAGATCTTCAGGATCACGCGGATACTCTTAAAAAAATCATACGAAATCCTGCTTTCAAAAAACAGGTCTCCCCTGACATTTAACCTCCGACACCTGATTCCTGATACCTGTTTTTTCCCTTTACATTATAAGGGAAACGGGAAGCCATATATAAAGAACGTGACTAAAGTGAAGAAATTTTGCCATTTTATACCTGTTTGCCTGTGCGTTGCACCCAAATCTAAGCGCCTACTTATGGAAGTTATTTCGTTCACGTTCCTAATTTGCATAGCTTTAACTTTACCTGCCACTTTGCCGGCATCATCAGACATTCAAAACCAGCCGGGTCAATCTCTTTTTGATATCAAGCAAAACAAACCGTTAAAATGGTATGAAGAATTTGAAGCTCAATGGGGCGGACATGTTAAGGTGTGCGGAGATGTATCATGGCCCGACGATGAATCATACTTCAAACCGGCAGGAACCGGTGCTTACTATGACGGCTTTGCAGAGGTACGACTCAAAAATAAACTTTTTATGGACAACTGGGGTTATTTAGAAATTCATTATGAGGCCATTTATGCAAAAGGAAACACCCGTCGCAAATTAAACAAACTGGCCCGGTTTTACCCCGACCTTTATGGTTCTTTGATAACAGGCGGCCATGTTGAAGATAACCTCCGTTTAATGGACTTGACCAAAACGATTTGTGATAATGATGAGTATAGCCTGCACCACCGGTTAGACAGGCTCGTACTGATTTTACAGCAGGAATGGGCTGACATACGCATTGGACGTCAGGTGTTAACCTGGGGAAACGGCCTGCTGTTTAATCCAATGGACATGTTTAATCCCTTTGCTCCGACAGATATTGACCGGGACTATAAAATCGGGGATGATATGATAACCACCCGGTTTTCATTATATAAAACATATGACTTGCAGTTCCTTTATGTGCCCCGGCGTGATTCTGATAGTCATAATGTGGAATGGAACGATTCGTCATTTGCCGGGAAGCTCCACTTTGTATCAGGCACCACTGAATTTGATATAATGGCCGGCCAACATTACAAAGACGAGGTGATCGGCTTTGGTAGTCAAGGATATCTGGGAGATACTGTCTGGCGCATGGATGCCACCTGGACTTTCCTGCCTGAAGAGAGCAGAAAAAACGGCTATTTGTCACTATTAGCAAATATGGACTACTCCTGGGTATGGCTGAAAAAAAACTTCTACGGGTTTATAGAATTTTATTTTAATGGTCTTGGTGAAAATAATTATACAAAAGCATATGCGGATCCGGATATTTCTGAGCGTTTGGTCAGGGGAAATATGTTTTCTTTAGGACGAGGTTATTTAAGCGGCAAAATACAGGCAGAGCTAAACCCTCTGCTAAATGTATATCTTACGATTATAACTAATCTAACTGACCCTTCGGGAATATTACAACCTCAACTCAACTGGGATATGGCTGAAAACATACAGCTCACTTTTGGTGCGAATATCGGTTATGGAAAAACAGGAACCGAGTATGGCGGGTTCAAGATAAGTCAAACAAATTACCTTAATAAGCCTTCAGATGGTGCATTTTTGTGGTTAACATACTTTTTCTAATTTCTCACAAACTTATTTCACCACATTCGCTGTGTTGCAGGCCATTCGTGGTGAAATACCACAACCTCATAGCCTGCGCCTTGCGCCTGCGGCAATATCTTGAGAATTAGGTTCGAATGAAAATTATAAGTATTAAATTATACAGGACTGGTTATACCGGAATCGTTGAAGAAGATGACAAGTATGTATTATTCAATCTTTCTAAAAACCGAAAATTAAAAAAAATAAATACATACAATAAAAAGGATTTTGTTGATTACAATCATTTTGTGGGGACAATAAGTAAATTTATTCCTCATAGTTCTTTTCTTAAAGAGCCGGTTAAAATAAAATCAATAACCATTGAGGAACTTGAAAGAGCGTTTTCCTCCTGATTTCATATTTGAACTCAAAGATTGGCGGCCTGAATATGTGATGCATAGTTGTGGAAGTTTTGTATTTCCCCTTTGCAGTTGAACAAAACAGATCGGCAAAGAGAGAATTTATTCTGATTCTAACGGATTCTGTGGGTCAAGATGTTATTATACAATAGCGTTCGGCATGAATATTGCTTGTTTAAGCTTGCCATTTGTCTGCCTTATAACTACTTGATATAACAGCAGATAATAACTATAGACAGTTCAGTAAATATATGCATA
>JAJSZO010000076.1 GCA_030262795.1 Deltaproteobacteria bacterium
TAATGATTCAAGGAGCGATATTATTTCCTCAAGACATCCTCTTGGAATACCTATATGCTTTGGAAAATCTTCACAGCAATTAATGATTCGAGGTTTATCAAAAGTTGGGAAGCGCATTGCCTGTGCTTTATAAAATTCAGGATTTTGAAATGCAGCTAAGCGAATTAACCGATTTTTCAAAGATGGTAACAATATCTCTTTTTCAATATAGATTTGATTTCCAAGAACCAACTTTATCTGATCAGGAAGCGGTCCTGTAACAGGAATTTCTTTCTTCCTTGATGGCGGATCAAGCCATGGTTCAATGTCATCTTCATTTGTTGCCACTATCTTGACACCAAGGATTCTTCCACGGTTTTCAGCCTGGTCTATTATTTTTTCAACTTTTGAAAGCGACATTCTTTTAATTGTTGAAAGAAATGCCCATTGGTCTTGATATGGCATTAAACTGTTATCCAGAAAAACACTGTTGCCTTTTTCTCTCGGTTTTTTTTGAAGCGGAAGTGCAATGAGGTTACCAAATCCACCCTTCGGCATTGTGTCCTGAGCTGGAAAGAAGCGATCATATGAATCAAGCCCGATTTCAGGCCGTCTGTCCATTGTTTCCGTCAAAATGAAAGCTCCGAGCCTTCTTGCCTGACTGGCTGGAACAGGCTCAGCAAAGAAAATCCATACATGCCCTCCATTACCTGAACGTGATCGTTCAAGAACTGCCTGGACATTATATGTTTTGCAGGTTTCCAGATATGCTGAAACATCATCCATCCAGTTTTCTTTGTCAAAATCAGCAGCCAAAAACCAGCATGTTTCGTCCGGTAATAATGGATAGATGCCAATAGTATAATCTCGTTTAGACCCGCTATATACATCAGTGCCCATGAGATGATTTTTTATTATAGCATCAGTTACCGGTATGAAGTCACGGGTTTCACAGTCAGTGCATTTTATCTTTGGTTTTCCGCAAATACCTCTTATCCATTCATTACGACAACACGGCTGATATCCGCTTTTGCCTGTTTTTGCACTTTCAAATCTTTTGGGAAACACATCTTCTCGTCCCTTGAATAAAGAGCGGAAAAGAGCTATCTTATGATCCTGGTTTGACCTGCTTGTTAACGTATTTTTCCCATAAACCGATGAATTATCTCCTTGAGATATTTTTTCTCTGAGACTTTTTAAGGATTTAATTTTTTTCAGCAACCGAGACTTCTTTTCTTCAAGTTCTCGAAATTCTTTTTCAGATATATTTATTTGTTGATCAATTTCTGTTAGTTCTTTCAAAAACAACCTCGCTCACATGATATACCTCGGCAGGTCATAAATTGCGGTTATTCCCCTTTTTTATAAATTCTACCAGGGAATAACGCTGACAGCCGATTTTTTTTCCAATAACTTCTTCGCCTCTGTATATAACAAATTCTTTTTCAGATGTGTTGTTCTTCAAATTGAGCCATGAAAAAATGTTTGTTTTCAATTTCGGGATGTATGTTTTTGATGCCTTTATTTCAATATTTTTATCTTTGAAAATAAATTTCAGAATTATAGCTTAGAATTAAATAGTTACAACTTATTGAAAAGAAAAAAAATTATAAATTTACAAAAAAGTCAAGATAAAAAATTCGAAGACCTGTTGAATTAGTGCTCATTGATTTTGCCATCTTGACAAATAAGCATATGCCTGGGTCTGACTTTGTTAATTGAGTTAAATAAAGTGTCAGAGTTGGAGAAATAACCATAGGGCAAAAAATTATTCAATGCGAGAGCTTTGATAAACTCGGGTGACAGAAAGCCGCAATCCAGTTTATTCAACTAGTTACTATGGCTCCGGACTCCGGTTTTCACCGGATTGACGATTTTTTGAGAGTTCATCAGTTTTGCACAATCCTCATTTTTGATCAATTCTGATCATTGCGAGGGGCAAATGAGCCTTTAGCCGTGAGCAAAGCACGGCGGGGGGCTTCGCTTCGCTCGCAATGACAATACTGGGGTTATGCAAATGTCTCGGTTTATATCTTTCCTGCAGGTTATCTTTTTTTCGTCTTGACAGATTTCCGAAAAAAAGACTACGACGCAGTTGCTACCGACGATGCAAAACTTACACGTCTGCTGAGAATAAAGGGTATCCCGTTCATTTTGCCTGGTCTTATTATCTATCATCTCTTACAGGACAACATGATAAATAGAAAGACCGCTTTCTGGGCATTAAAGCTGTTAGCCGAATTCATCGGCGAAGATGAGCACAGTATTGTGAGGCTGTTGATGGAGAAAACAAAATGAAAGTAAGTTCCATGCGAATTCCCGAAGATATCGAACAGGCCATAGAATACGTGTCCAGGATAGAAAAAGTGGAGAAGGCCCAATCATTGAGAAAACTGGCCAGGGTCGGATTCGAATCCTATGTTGCTAAAGCTTATAAAGAAGGAAGGGTTACACTCAGGGAGGCTTCGAGCTTGTTAAAACTGACACTCTCTGAGACTATTGACCTTTTAGTAGAAATGGGTGTTAAGGGAAATATTCGTGCCAAGGATGTATTAGCAAGCCTTAACACATTTGCTCCATTGAATTAGTGTTCCTTGATTTTGCCATCCTGACAAATTATCATCACCATTACATCAAACAAAAAATAAGTGTTTAATGTGATCAAATAATCTGTCAATTTCATTGACCGATTAATTGACTCGAGTGTAACCAAAATAGAACATTGTTAATTGGAAAAAACCAAAACGTAACAGTCCATCCCTATCGTCATTCCGACAAAAGCCGGAATCCAGTTAAACAACGCCCTTTCCGCCTGGATTCCGGCTTTCGCCGGAATGACGGAGGAGAGTTGGATTCCGGATAAATGTTCTATTTTGGTTACACTCAATTGATTCCGTGATTTGATGGAGTTGTTCGGATATGGACAAAGCCATCGCCGATCACGCCCAATGGCGAGCCGACGAACGCTGCTGGTACTGCGAAGGCAAACTTCCTCAGCCCGGCTGGTGGCAGGAGCCAGGTTTGGACGAAATTTAAATATTGCTATTTCTTTCATTCGGAGGCTTTTCAATGAAGATATTGAATATGGATATCAAGGGATTCAGATCCCTTAAAAACATTTCCTGGGCGCCCACGGACTTGAACGTAATTATAGGTCCCAACGGCACTGGCAAATCAAACCTGCTCCGTATGCTTGAACTCATCTCAATATCGGCACAAGGCGGCTTGGGTAAACATATTCAAAAAGCAGGAGGCATGGAACCTCTTGTGTGGGACGGCATTTCTGATAGCATCCGCTTTCATGTGAAATCTTCCAACCTGTTGCCCTTTTGGTTCGCGGATATGAACTGGCTGACTTACGAGGTTGAATTGGCAAGACTTGGCAAAAGCGGGGCCTACTCTATTGGAAAAGAACAGCTTTTATATTTCCATCGGCAGAAATCGAAAATAAGTGTCGAACCTTTTGCAATCCTGGATCGGCAAAAAATGACCGCCAGGATTTTCGATGAAAACCGAAAAGAATTGATTGCTCCGGAGGAATCCATGCTCGAAGAAGAGACATTGCTTAGTATGACGGCCGGACCGTTTACAATAAACCGGCATCTTCCTATTTTTCGCAGACAATTGGCCGAATGGCGTGTTTATCATGATATTGACGTCAGCCTGTCGGCTACACTTCGCCAACCGGCAGTCGCTCAATTGGAAAAGCGAGTAGATCCGGACGGCCAGAATCTTATCCCTGTCCTCCATACCCTTTACACGGGTGATCGAGATTTCAAAAAAGATATCGACCGGGCCATGCGAGTTGCCTTTGGAGATAACTATGATGAGTTGATTTTTCCACCGGCGGCAGATCAGAGGATACAGCTTAGAGTAAGATGGAAAAGTCTCCAGCGTGAGCAAACGGCCGCCGATCTTTCAGAAGGAACTCTCCGATTTCTTTTTTTACTGACTATCCTTGCCTCTTCATCCCCAGCTCCTGTCATAGCCATTGACGAACCGGAGACCGGCCTGCATCCATCAATGCTTCCGATTATTGCTGAATACGCAGTGGATGCGGCAGAACGGGTCCAGCTTATTTTTACAACCCATTCGCCGCAGTTTCTTGATGCTTTTGAGGACACTAAACCTACAACAACTGTCGCCAAGTGGGTTAACGGCGAAACAATCCTCAACACTCTGGATGGTGAGAGGCTGGAGCGATGGTTGAAGGAATATTCACTCGGTTCTCTTTACCGTTCCGGCGAGTTGGAAGATATGGTGGAGGATGCGGAATGAAATTCATATTCTTAAATATGCTGTTTGGGGAGCAAAAAAAATTTGTATTGATAGGTGATGAAGTAGAACCCGAGGCCTTAGTTAGTGAAGCTATAGCAAGAGCCTATGGAGTTGGGACCGGAGGGACTTGCAGAAACTGGAACAAAAACAAGTGCCCAAAGCTTGAAAATTTTTTAATAGGTATAATCAAGAGCATGACGAGCCATAAGGCTGAACATGTGACTGGTTTTCCTAAGGAATCACTTTGTAATAAGGATGGTTCCACAAAAGATGATAAACTTTTAAAATCTGGGGATAAAACAAAGGGATTTTTAAAACCGAAGAACCCTGAGGAAGAGCTTATAGAGGCCGAAAATCTTCAACCTCTCATGGACGAATTAAATAAGCTATCTGGTGAGGATGAAGATATGGGAATGATTATTTTGTGTATTGAGGACGAAATCAGCAAGACGAGGCATATTGCTGAGGCAACTGGATACGACAGAAAGAAGGTCAATAATCTGTTAAGAAAACTCCGCCGACGGCTTGAAAATTACAATCCGAAATTAAAAAACAATCTTCCAAAGAAAGGCAGGAAGAATGAGCATAGATAAAGAAAAATATATGAAGACAATGGATGCCTTAACTGATGCGTTAGGCAGGAGCGATGGACAAACAGTTGAAGATATAAAAAATGAACTTCGGGATGACGGAATTGATGTTGGCTCTGCATTGGAGCGCTTAAAGAAGGCGCAGTTGAGTATTTCCATGGCAGCCAAAAGGTCAGCTCTTGATGCCGCAAGGGACAAGAGGGTCGAACTGGTACAGAAAGGGCGTGAATTTATCGGGAAGTTTAGTGATTGGTCCAAGGATCAGATCATGGCAAGGATAAAGGAATTGAGTGGCCCCAAGGTTAGACTCGCTTATAGGAATTTGGATGCCATGGAAACCGAGGAAATAATTTCAATTCTGGAAGATCTGGAGATGGCTCACTATCGACAAAACCTGGAAGAAGGCAGCAATGGCGAATGAAATAGACCTAAAATTACTGAACGCTGAGTACTTGGCCTCTAAAACTATAGAGAAATTCGGAATATGCTCACATGAACACATTAGAGTCAGGGATATAGCATTTGCCTTGGGAGCAACGGTTATCGAACAAAAAATTAGCCGAGCCGCAGCAAGCATCGTGAGTGTCGGTAATTATGCCACGATAAGAATTCCCCCAATGGATAGTCCGGAGCGGAAAAAATTTAGTATCGCCCACGAATTGGGGCACCTTGTAATGAACCATGTTGAATCAATCCAAAAGGTCTGCAGTGATGAAGATATGATGAACTGGTATCAAAGCAGCCAGGAAACCCAGGCAAACTTTTTTGCAAGTGAACTTATCCTCCCCAAAAATCTGGTCGAAAGACGATGTGATGTGGCTGAGGTAAACTTTGAGCCTATAATCCAGATAGCGAAGGATTTTAGATCATCCTTAACCACTACTGCGATTAAATTTGTTAGGCTTTGCCCAGAAAAATGTGCGGTTGTTTTTTCATCAAGAGGAAAAGTCCGATGGTTTTACAAAAGCCCTGACTGGTGGCCGTTCATTCGTAGAGACAAGAAACTTGATAAAAGAACATTAGCCTATGATTTTTTCATTAGCAAACCAATGGACAAAAAACCGGTCGAAATAGATGCAGATGCCTGGATCGAAAGTAATGGTATTAATGAAATCGTAGAACATTCAATTGGATCACCCCGACATGGGCTTTGTGCTTTCTATCCTTTGGATTAGACCAAATTAACAAATAAATTTAAGTCAGGGTTTAGCGAGATTCCTTGCCAGAACTATCACAAGTGCAATGCATCCTAAAAATTATAAGTCAGTACCCAAAATGCAGGAATACTACAAGGTCATAGCTGTATTCTGTATAATAACAGACAAACTTTCAGGTTTTGATTTGAGATGGTATTAAAATTTTGCAGATTTTTGCTATAACCGTATAATTTTTTTAAAGATAATTGGATTTTGTTGTATTGAAGAGGGAATTGGTGTATCAAGCGACTTAAGTAAGATCGTGACAAAAAAAGATTTCTGTTTGATAATGTTCGATCATAAAAATGAGGAGGAATTGAAAAGGCGAGCAGATGAAACTGACGGATAATGAGATAAGAGATATTAATCGCTATCTGGAAAAAGGCAAACCGCTGCCGGAAAAGTACCGATTTCTGCTCTTTGAGGAAAAGCGGGAAGTGGAGCTGGTCTGGAATGGCAAGACCAGTAAGGTTTGTAATGTGGTGCTGCCGTTTCAGGTGATTGAACAGGTTGACGAGCCGCGTGAGGAGAAAGCCGTCAAATTGCAGATGGATCTTTTTGACATGCAGACCGGCCGGCAGATCAAGGGCTGGAACAATAAGCTGATCTGGGGCGATAACAAACTGATTTTATCCTCGCTGAAAAACGGGCCGCTTAGGGAAGAGATTGAGGCGCAGGGCGGTATCAAGCTGATCTATATTGATCCGCCGTTTGATGTGGGTGCGGATTTTTCAATGGATATTGAGATTGGCGGCGAAACCTTGACCAAAAAGCCTGGCATACTGGAAGAACTGGCCTACCGCGACACCTGGGGCAAGGGCGCGGATTCCTTTATTGCTATGATATATGAGCGCCTGGCGCTGATGCGGGATCTGCTTGCGGAAGATGGTAGCATTTATGTGCATTGTGATTGGCGCGTCGGTCACAGCATGAAACTTGTGATAGATGAGGTTTTCGGGAAAATCAACTTTCATAATCATATTACCTGGAAACGAAGTACGCCTAGAGGAAATGCTTATAAACGATATCCAGAACTTACAGATTATATTTTGTTTTACACAAAGAGGAGTGAGTATGTCTGGAACGAGCAATTTGGCGAGTACCGGTCAGAATATGTTGAAAAATACTATAACTACATTGATGAAACTAGTGGTAGGCAGTTCCAGCCCACTAGTCTTCTAGTACCCCAACAATCTTAAAATGATGGGTAATTGAATATTATAAAATTAGAGAATCTGGTATGGTAGTAGAAAAAGTAGGCGATACATGTCAGCAAAAAATATAAAGATTGATTATATCCATCATTTTAAGATTGTTGGGGTACTAGGTCATGTCGGTGTCAATCCTATTTATGAATGGAAGGGTATTAGTAAGCCTTGGCGATATCCTAAGCATCGCTTAAACGAACTTGAAAGTAAGTCGCTTATTTATTGGTCTCCCAGTGGGGGTGGGATTCCGAGGTTAAAGCGTTTTTTTGACGAGCAAAAAGGGGTCCCTATCCAATCTCTTTGGGAAGACATTCCTCCAGTAAATTCACAAGCGTTAGAAGATACAAAATATGCCACCCAAAAACCCAAAGCTCTCTTAGAACGCATCATTAAAGCTTCCTCCAACGAAGGCGACATAGTTGCCGACTTTTTCTGCGGTTCCGGCACAACCTTGGCAGTTGCCGAAAAACTCAACCGCAAATGGATCGGTTCCGACCTTGGCAAGTTCGCCATTCACACCACCCGCAAGCGCATGATCGGAGTTCAGCGACAGCTAAAAAAAGAGAACAAAAGCTGGCATGCTTTTGAAATCCTTAACTTGGGAAGATATGAACGCCAGCATTATATCGGCGTCAACCCCAATCTCAGGGAACAGGAAAAGCAGAAACAACTGGAAGCTAAAAAAAAAGATTTTCTCAATCTTATTCTTCACGCCTATCGTGCCGAGGCGGTCAGCCAGTTCAAGACATTTCAGGGCAAAAAAGGCGGTCGTCTTGTGGCGGTTGGGCCTGTGAATCTGCCTGTTACCCGTCTGTTTGTGGAAGAGATTATTCTTGAATGCCGTCAAAAACATATTACCCGGGTGGACATTCTCGGTTTTGAGTTTGAGATGGGGCTGTTTCCCAATATTCTGGACGAAGCCAAGACCAAGGGGATTGATTTGGCAATGAAATACATTCCCAGAGATGTGTTTGACAAGCGGGCAGTGGAGAAAAATCAGGTGGTGTTTCATGATGTTTCGTTTATTGAAATCAAACCGCATTTTAAAAAGAACAGTATTGCCGTGGAGCTGACCGATTTTTCCGTCTTTTATTCACAGGATGCCAAGGGTGCTGATGAAAGCCTGAAAAAGAATAAGAGCAAGGTGATCGTGGATAAAGGTCAGGTGGTCAAGATCAGCAAAGACAAAAACGGCATTGTAAGTCGCGAGGTGTTGACGCAAAATTGGACAGACTGGATAGACTACTGGGCCGTGGATTTTGACTTTGAATCCAAGCGGGAGATTGTACGAGTACGCAAGGAATGGGATCCGGATGAGCAGACGCGATTGCCGGGGATGGAAAAACTTCAGAAGTCTCTGGAAACATGGGAAGAGGTCTGGACAGGTGATTATGTGTTTGAAAACGAGTGGCAGTCCTTCCGTACCAAAAAAGACCGTTCTCTGGAACTGAAAAGCGTATTCCGGAAATGTCCGCCGGGTCGGCGCAAGATAGCGGCAAAGGTGGTGGATATTTTTGGTAACGACACCATGAAGATAGTGGAGGTGACGGTGGAAGGGAAATAGTCATGACAAAAAAGATAAATGTTAAAAATACGGAGATAACCATCATTTCCGTAAATGATGAAGATTATATTTCTCTGACAGACATGCTCAAAGCGAAAGATGGAGATTTTTTTATATCAGATTGGCTTAGAAATAGAAATACCGTTGAGTTTTTAGGTATATGGGAGCGTATATATAATCCCAATTTTAATTATGGCGAATATGCCTTAATTAGAAACCAGGCTGGCTTAAATAACTATAAAATCAGCGTAAAAGAATGGGCAGCCAAAACAAATGCAATTGGACTGAGGGCAAAAGCGGGCAGATATGGAGGAACATATGCTCATAAAGACATTGCATTTGAATTTGGAATGTGGATTAGCGCTGAGTTCAAAATATACCTCATCAAGGAATTCCAGCGGCTTAAAGACGAAGAACAAAAACAGCTTGGATGGGATATCAAACGGAACCTGGCTAAAATTAACTACCGGATTCATACCGATGCCATCAAAGAGAATCTTATTCCGCCGGAGCTGACAAGCAGGCAGATCAATCTTGTTTATGCATCTGAAGCAGATATTTTGAATATGGCATTGTTTGGTATGACTGCAGGACAGTGGCGAGACACGAACCCTGATAAGAAAGGAAATATTCGTGATTATGCTAATATATCACAACTGATCTGTTTGTCTAATATGGAAAATCTGAATGCGCTGTTTATCAATGAAAAAATTTTACAATCCGAACGGCTTGCCAAACTCAACCAGGTTGCCATTCAGCAGATGAGGCTGCTCACCGATGACAGTGGTGTAAAAAGGATAGAAGGGCGTAAATAATGGAAAGAAATGAAATAATGCAAACCCTGCGTGGCTTTATTGAGATGAACAAAGATAAATACGAAATCATAAGGATCGGGCTTTTCGGTTCAGCGGCGAGAGGCAGCATGAATGAGCAGAGTGATATTGATGTTGTTGTTGAGCTTGGTAAACAGGACTTATTTAATATTATTGGCATTAAGCAAGACCTGGAAGAACAATTTGCCAAACCTGTAGACGTTATTAGTTACAGAAAAAAAATGAACCAATTTCTTAAGAAAAGAATAGATAAAGAGGCAGTCTATGTATGATAATGAACTCGCTCTGGAAATTTTATCCCAGATTTATCAGGCAAGTCAGACAATTTTAGAACGTTTTAAGCCTGTAAAATCCATAAGTGATTTTACGCATTCACCAGCAGGCATGGAAAAATTTGACAGTATTTGTATGCTGTTGAGTGCAATAGGTGAAGCATTAAAAAATCTGGACAAGGTCACACACAACACCCTTTTGCCCCGATACCAGCAAGTTAATTGGAAAAAAGCCAAAGGCATGAGAGATATTATCAGCCATCATTATTTTGATCTGAACGCTGAAGCAATCTATAATGTTTGTAAAAACAATATTCCCAAGCTGGCACAAACAATAAATAAAATGATTAGAGAATTATCGTAATGGCGCTACACAAGGACTTTCCAAAATCCCCCCATGCAATCCTCAACCCTGATATACGCTGGTTCCCTGCTGATGAAGCTCTCCGTGAATCAAGCTATGAAAAGCTGCTGCCGCCTCTGGTGCATGAACTGCGTAAAAAGGTAAAGACATGGCGGGACAATGGCTATGAAGGGGCAGCAGATACCAGTATCGCCCTGCTGAACTGGTGGTTTAATCAAGAGCATCTACTGCCAAAATCGGACGGCACGATGGCAAAGTTTCAATATTACTTTGCCCAGCAAGAGGCGGTTGAAAGCATCATCTACCTTTACGATGTGGTTAAGGTGAAGGACAAATATGATCTGCTCCGCTTTGATTCATCCGGCGCTGTTTCTCCAAATATGTTTGATGAATCGTGGCTCCGTTTTGTCATCAAGATGGCGACCGGCACCGGAAAGACCAAGGTGATGAGCCTGGTGCTGGCGTGGTGTTATTTTCATAAGCTTTATGAGCCGGACTCGGACCTGGCGCGTAACTTTCTGCTGATTACGCCTAATATTATCGTGCTGGATCGGATCAAAACAGATTTTGACGGGTTGCGGATATTCTTTGAAGACCCGGTGCTGCCACCCAATGGATATTCAGGCGGTTTTGAGGGACGCAACTGCAATGTCATTCAAAATAATATGATATTTCAACTCAGTTATTTCAAGTAGTTACGCATTAACGAATGTATAAAATACATACACCAGTAGAAATAAAACAGTGGTGGTGTATG
>JAJSZO010000077.1 GCA_030262795.1 Deltaproteobacteria bacterium
AGGACTAACAGCTTGTTAGCAAAACGGCCGTTAAAGCCACGGGAAGTGATTGCCCATTTGTTCGCATCAATCCTCGCCACCTGGAGCCCCGGTACCATGCGTAGTGCTTCAGGAATGCTTGTGGCGCCGGAGCGCCGGATGTCCTGATTTGTAATGACAAAGATAGCTGCAGCGGCCTCTGACACTTTTTGTGCCTTTTTGGACACTGAGGTAATTTCGAGGTTCATCAGGTCATCAAAAGTCAATTTCGATAATTCAGCCATTTCCAGGGCCAGGGTTTTTTCCCTTGACAAGAGATAGGATTGGGCATGGCCCGAAATCGGAACAAACAAAAAGAAAAATGCCCAAATAGCCGGAAATAGTTTAGAGCTTCTGTACATCTTGCTCATAGAGAACCCTCACAACTCCCTTCAGCCTTTCAAACTCCTGTTCAAGCTTTGCGACAAGACCGGGGGCGCTGTCGAGCTTGCCGTTTGTTCCTGCCAGTTCTATCTCATGGGCTGCTTGTCGCATGGTTTCGGCTCCGACAGTGGCTGATGCCCCCTTGATCTTGTGTCCCTGACCTCGTATGACTGCGGCGTCATTCTCCTTAATCCCTTGTTTCAGCTCTTCCAACTGGACAGGAATATCTTCTATAAACATAGCGATAATCTCGTTTAATAGATTTTTGTCCCCACCCGCTCGTTCCAGCAGGGCTGACCTGTCAAAAACGTCCGCTTCAACGAGTTGCGTCTCAACAGTTGCGGCGGGCTTGACAGGTTCGGCAGAATCTGAAATCTGCCTTTCAATAACTTCAATTACCTCCTCGGGGTTGACCGGCTTGGACACGTAGTCGTCCATTCCGGCATCAATACACTCTTGCCTGTGTCCCGCCATAGCGTGTGCGGTCATAGCGATGATCGGAACATGTTCCGGTCGATCTGAAAGCTGAAAGCTGAAAGCTGAAAGCTTGTCGGAAGAAGCTGCGTCTTTTGCTTTGAGCTTTGAGCTTCGAGCTTTAAACTCTAAGCTTTCAGCCTTGAACTCTTCTTCTCTTTTCCTGATTTCTCTTGTTGCTTCCAGCCCATCCATCACCGGCATCTGCACGTCCATAAACACAAGATCGTAAGGAATCATCTCAAGGGCATTGACCGCCTCCTTACCATTGGCCACGGCATCGGCGTGGTATCCTATCTTCTTAAAAATCGTCAGGGCCACTTTCTGGTTGACTATGTTGTCTTCGGCGAGGAGGATTCGAACCTTCTGTTTCCGGCACTCTGAAATAGTGTGTCTTGTAACAATTGGCCTCGAAACCTTGGCCGCAACGTCTGTCGGCAAACCGACGGCTGTTCTGATGCACTCATAAAGCTGCGAGCGTTTGACCGGTTTGGTGAGGTAGGCGGCAAAGCCGATCTCCTTTGCCCTTTTGGCATCGCCACGTTGACCAATGGAGGCAAGCATGATCAGAATGGTAGTTTTAAGATCAGGATTTTCCTTGATCTTGTGTCCAAGAGTCTCTCCTTCCATTTCCGACATCTGCATATCAACTATGGCAAGGTGAAAGGGGTTTCCCGCGGATGCCGCCCGGCGGAGCTTATCCAAAGCCTCTGAGCCGTTTGATGCCTCATCAAATACACAGCCGCACAATTTCAACTGCTCTCTTAATACTTGCCGGTTTGTGGCATTGTCATCCACTATCAGGATATGTTTGTCCTCTATCTCTATTTCTCCGGAAACCACGCATTCGGCTTCATGCCCTTCCAACTGCTTCTCAAAGACCGCCGTGAACCAGAATGTTGACCCCTTTCCCTCTTCGCTCTCCACACCGATTTGGCCGCTCATCATCCCGGCAAGCTGCTTTGATATGCTTAGCCCTAACCCTGTGCCGCCGTAATTGCGGGTCGTGGATGCATCCACCTGTGAAAACGCCTTAAACAACACATTCATCCGGTCTGCAGGAATCCCGATGCCGGTATCCGAAACAGAGAAGCGCACTGTCACATGTGTGTTGTCTTCTTCCTGCACACCGGCGTGGATCACCACTTCGCCCTGTTCGGTAAACTTGATGGCATTGCCTGAAAGATTGACTAGGATCTGGCGCAACCGGCCTGGGTCGCCCCGAACAAGGGCCGGAAGGTCGTGGTCGATTACACAAGCGAGTTCAAGCCCTTTGCTGTTGGCTGTGATTGCCAATGTATCAGTCGCGTCTTCGAGAGTTGTTCTCAGGTCAAAATCAAGTATCTCAAGGTCGAGTTTTCTCGCCTCTATCTTCGAAAAATCAAGGATCTGGTTGATTACTCCGAGGAGGGCGTCACCGCTGTTGCGAACGATTTCGGCATACTCACGCTGTTCCGCGGTCAACTCAGTCTCCAACAAGAGCCCGGTCATACCGATCACCCCGTTCATGGGTGTCCGGATCTCGTGGCTCATGTTGGCGAGAAACTCGCTCTTGGCCTGGTTGGCGTCGTGGGCGGAAATGGCCAATTGATTAGCATGTTCTACGGCATGTTCTAACCGGCGGTTCGCCTCCTTGATCTGCTTATTGGCTTGTTTTAGCGTATCTGTGCTTTCCCGCAGCCCTTCCTCTGCTTTGTCCCTCTCTTTTTCCCGGATATGAATCCGGTCCAGCATTTCATTAAAACCATCGTACAGAACACCGATTTCATCGGATCCGGTCTTTTCGAGACGAATTGAATATTCTCCATCACGCGAGATCTTCTTTGTGACGTCGGCCAGCTTCAGGATCGGGTCGGATAATACTTTCTGAAGCCTGATAGCGAGAAAACAGGAAAAGAGAATCATCCCGGCCATCAGTGACAACATTCTGAACAAGTGGTTATTGATCTTATCATCCAACAGACTGGTGGAGGCGTATAAGTAAATTGTTCCATATTCCCGGTCATTATAGATTATTGGCTCTACCACATGTAAATAGCCATCTTTAAATCCCTTTGAAATCTCTTGAAGTGGCAGATGCGGCAATTGCTGCATGTTGGCACTGCCTGATCTCTTATAAGCAGCAAATGCAACTCCCCTGTTATCATAAATACAGCCACTCACAATATTAGGTATGGCCTGAAGCTTTCTTAAAATCTCTTCTGCACCACCTCTATCTTCAAAAGCCAGGGGTGTCACACAATATTCGCCTGTCAGCCTGGCGCTCATAGTTGTGTTGTGCACCATATCTTCCTTCAACTGCTTAATATCGTTTAAGATAATGAAGCTGAATCCCGGTACCATGCCCGCCAATAACACAAAAAGCATAATACCGATCAGTTTAGTTCTAATGGATAGATTTTGCAGGATTCTCATTGAGATACCTCGCCCGGTTTCACGATTCTTGCTGCTTTCAGCAAAAGATAACTCATGGATAGTCCCGATTCTCGGATCGCCTTTTCATTAACCTCAAATCGGATCAGATTATCAAGGGTGTAGAAATTCATGAGACCCCCGTTTTCCGCAAAACCTTTTGCGTCACCGATGGTGAGTATAGGTTTGTCTCGTGTAAGCGATATAATTTTGTAAAATTCATTTTTTTCTGATTCCGAGACAAATAAGAGATGGCAGCCCACAAGCTCATTCACATTGCAGATGTAGATGATTTTCACTTTCTTATCCCGGATTTTCCGGGTTGAATAGATTGTATCAAGCTTTGTGCCAAATGGGTTCTTGCCGATAACAGCAATGATAAAAGGCTGTAGTTTATCATTGATTGCCGCTTCGGGCGGCCATTCAACAAACCGCGTGAATCGCTCAAGAAAAATGGCTTTTATGGTATATGCATCCAGATTTTGAGCAAATATGCCGGATGGGAGAAACAGGTGGAAAATAGCAATAACAAAACAAACATTCCTGATTACATGGGGACATTGTGAAAACGCAGGTATCCTGCAACATTTCCTGACCGCACCGAACAAATTATGTTTTGTACTTTTCATCTAAAAATTTTGCGGGAAAATGGGGTCTACTTAAGCGCCGATGCATCCCGTACGGCTGCGTTGCGAAAGCTCGGAATATCCTGATATTCCTGCGCTTTCGCGCCTTGTCAAACGGGCGCCTCAACACTTAAAATTGCGAACTTATTTTTGTGCGAACCCTTACTTGGATCGTTCAACAAATTTCATAATATCATCTTTATATTTTTTAACGACAAAGCAACCCAGTTCCGAAAGGTTACGGTGTTCCGTAAAGTCATAGTCCAATTTCGCCGTGCTGAATTGGGGATCAAACGAGAAGGTGCCCTTAGCGAACAAGTTACGCAAAAAACCAGGCTTGTTGTAAGGTTTATTTTGTGCGAAATCGTCGAACTCATCGTAAGATTTTAGTTTAATATAGAGAATGTCGGGAATGCCCTCCGGTCCGTCAATAACGTGCAACGGTTTGTTTACCTCATTTAGTTGGTCGATTACTTGTTCACCCAGCGCCGTGTGAATATGATGCCTTTTAAGAAGTGTTGTCAAACCATGATAATCCTGATTGGAACTGGTATCGTCTTTTTCTTCCTTATCGTGTTCCGCATCAACAACGATGATATACCCGCATCCTCTGTTAATAAGTGATTCTATGCCTAAATTGTTATAGAAACCGCCATCCGAGAGATCCAAATGATGTGTTTCAGATACATTTGCCCGGCTTTTAACCTCTTTGGCATAATTTACCACTTCTCGGCTAAGACCAAATCCCGCCACTTCACCGCCTAATGCAGGAAGGTGAAATGCAACCGCTGCCCCGGAAATGGCGATAGCATCACGAATTCTCAGCGGTTTTTCACGTGCCATCAAATCCTTGGAATGAATGTAGCCCAGAGATCTTGATCCTGAATAGAGTTTTGTCATCTCGAAACATTCCTGGGTAACACTAAAACTATCAGGGCTGCGATAATTGACAGTACCGTTAGCGATAAGAAACGGTCTATCTTTCTCCTTAATCATTGTTTTGTCAGCCATGGGTATATAGCGTGATTTCTGACCGTGCTCCCTCAGGAATGTTTTAGCAAGGAGCCTACCGAAAATATTGCTGATATAATTTATATTCTTTCTGGAAAGAACGGCTTCCTGTATGACTCTTGCAGGGTTGGGCAATAAAGACTCGAATCCTTCTTCAATCAAGTTCGGATGGGTAGGAATATCATGAAAAAACCACCCCAGGTCATTGGACATTGAAAAAGGGGTCGCTATCCATGAGCCCCCCGACACTGAAGAAAGATAATCAATTTTACCGATCACGCCAATTTCGAAAAGCCCCTTAAGAATGCCGTAGTTATAAATGGCGGATCTGTAGCCTCCGCCAGATAATGTCAGGCCTAATGTGTGCTCCTGCTTCCCTTTTTGGTTGATAATCTTTTTCTCAGGCCATCTCTGAGAAACATGGGCACCAATTTCTCCAAAAGCGGGATTATATTTCGTTCTGTAAGCCATTGTCATCCTCCTTAATTTTTAAACAACAGTTATCTTGGTACGACCCCATTCCATCCATTCCCCGTTCCTTGCTCATTCATAAAACAATTTTTTTTTGCTTCCCGGAATTGTATTTCTATAAA
Organism: Deltaproteobacteria bacterium; assembly: GCA_030262795.1. Taxonomy (GTDB): domain Bacteria; phylum Desulfobacterota; class Desulfobacteria; order Desulfobacterales; family ETH-SRB1; genus B13-G4. The sequence continues at coordinate 5,519 of JAJSZO010000077.1, forward strand.
GGCAGCTTCATTGCACCCGAACCACTTTTCCGGGAGCGTTTGAACAGTTCATCTCCAAAATGAGAGCGTGCCATCAGCTCGCTGCCAATGGAGCCGAGACCGCCTATAGTGGTCTCCAAATCAGCCATGGACCCACCCACTTTTTCCTGAATGACTAACAGGAGTCTTTTTTCAAATTGGACAGCTTGCGCCTTTACTTGTTTTTTCACAGCATCTTTTAGCACGTTGTCAAGGTTTGAGCTGAGTTTCAAGTCATAATCTTGTATTGTACCCGAAATCTCAGACTTAAGGTCAAAGGCTTTTATGTCAGAAATTACAGAGAAGAGGGCTTTCATCAAACTATTCGTATCCTCCTCATTCGGGGTGCCCATATTCACGGATTTAAGAACAATCAAAGAGTTTGCCTTGAGTGTTTCTCCGGCAATGGTCACCCTTGCCTCAAGATCTGCTGTCGCCCTTTTTAACACAATAGGCAACTCTGCATCAGAAGAAAGATCCATATCAGATACGTCATATCCTCGAATCAAAATATTGGCCGTGTCTTTCGCGGAGAATGGATCTACGTGATTCAATGAACCATCAATTTTTAATGAGGCAATGCCCGTTAAGTTCACACCTGCAACTTCGTACATAAGGGGCGCACCCAAAATATCCTGATCGGGTGTAATATTTCGTACCTGGCCCTTAACCAAACCTGCCGGGATCTCTATTGCGACATGGGCTATTTGAATGAGAAAATCAGGATACGCCTCCTGCTCTTTGAATCTGACATCGACACCTTTCCCACGCGTTGGTTTAACTACTTCTCTACCATGCTTTCTTTCTTTCACTCGTTCCAGAATGGGCCCTAATTTCTTATACCAGTTCAGAAAGGTCTCTGTCCAATTTCCGACTTTCTTTCCAAAAAACAGCCGGCTTGCATTCGCCAGGCCCTCCGGGGAAGGGCTGTATTTTTCCTTTAGCCGACGGAGATCTTCCTGTGGCGCCTTTTTCACTTCAGCCATCCGTTTTCGGAGGGAAGTCATATTTTGGCCAAGCTCTTTTTGTGCAGTCTTAATGAGGTCCAAATCCCTGCTTAATTCCTTTTGGAGGGTCAACACTTCACGAGCACCGCCAAGAATTCCTTCAAGGCCTCGTTGTTTTCCGGATTTTAAACGATTGATCTTTTTTTGATATTCTCCTAATTTGTTTTTATCCGGCAGTTGTGCCAGTCGGCTCTGCCATTTTTCCTTCTCCGTTTGGAGGTCCCCTCGAAACGATGCAATCAGTTCAAGGGACTGAAGCTTTTCTTTTTGAAGAATTTCTTTCACATCAGGAATCTTGAAGGACGGCCACTTCATTTTTTCCTCTGATGATTCTTTTGAAACCACTGGGATACGGGAACGTTTTTCAGAAATCGCACCGGATGTCTTTCGAGGTGTGTTTAGTTTTACTCCCTCCAGTGTCATTTCCTTAAAGATTACCTTTCGACGCAGCAACTTAGCTCCTTCCAGTGATAAGGCCACGCGATCTACTTGAAATGCATTGGTCATGGGAGCATCAGGATTTGCCACCTCAAGTCCTGTTAAGAACAAGCCCAAAGGGAAAATAGAAAGATCCGCATCTGCAAGCTCCACTTTGGCTTTCACCAATTTAGTGCCTTTGCTTTCAATGATTTTTTTGACGGCTACATCCACAAAAAGGAACCATGCCACGATTACGAATAACAGCAGTACAACAAAGGTGATCAAACCCTGCCAGCGAATCCACTTCATACACCACCTCTCAATTGGGAATAGGTTGCAAAAACGTTATACAGCTTCGTAGCCTTGAAAGCTTGCATAATTCGGGTCTTTTGCACCCAGGCGAGTACATATTCCCGGTATTGCATGATTATTTTATTTGCAATAAAGTAAAGGGGGGCAAAGAGAACCAGGGAGAACAAAAAACTCCCCATCACGATAGAGTTGTTGAACTTTGCGAGCCGCAATAGTGTCATGTTGTAAAAAGCTGTCCAAAGGCCTTCTAACCCACTGCTGGTCAGTACTGCCAGACCGATCAAATGAAAGATCGGATCAAGGAGGTAGGCAACGCCGGAGAACAAAATCAGGCCAAGGATAAAGGTGGAAAGATTCACTCTCAGGACAAGCACCAACAGGAAAACCAGTAAGTTGTGGAGGCTGAAGACTGGTGTGAATCCAACAATCATGGAGAAACAAAGTGCAAGACTAATCTGTCCTGGCTCGGTTTCGGAATTTAGTGTTTTTAGTAAGCTAACAATTGCTCTTAGCATAATACACACTCCAAGATATGATCTTTGTATGTAGTGCCCGAACGAAAACCAGAAAATTTTTTCAAGTTCAAGGAAGGCACAAATTTTAACCGCAGAAATACATGAAGTATTTTGAGGATTAAAATTTAAGCCTGACGCAGAAATTGGGAAAATCAGCAGTTTTCGTTCAGGCACAAACTATCTGCCCATTTATCAATGCAAACCATGTCTCATTGATGTTACCGATGTATCGGCGTCAATTGTACTCGCCGGTTTCGTGCACGCCCCTCAGCAGTATCGTTGGAAGCAATGGGTTTCGAAAATCCGTAGCCTGCAAAAGAAAGACGTTCCGCCCCAATACCCTTCTGAAGAACATATTCCATGACCGCTTGTGCCCGATTCTCGGAAAGTTTTTGATTGTATGACTTTCGACCTGTGTTGTCGGTATGACCTTCAATGACAACCCGTACATTCGGGTTCTGTTTCAATACTTCTGCAACACGATCCAAAGCCGGAAAAGATTCGGGGCGAATGTCTTGTTTGTTCGTGTCAAAACGAACTTGTTCCAGCACCCAGCAACCATTTTCATTTACCTTTGCGCCCCGAGGGGTACCGAGACACTGATCAAGATGATCGTACACCCCATCACCATCGGAATCCAAGGGACAACCACTGGTATCAACGGCAACGCCTCTTGGCGTACCCGGGCATTGGTCAAGATCATCCGTAACACCATCACCATCACCGTCCGTGTCGAGAGGACAGCCATGATTGTTCACTGTCACACCCTTGGGCGTATGGGGACATTGATCCAGATGATCGTACACCCCATCGCCATCGGAATCCGGGGAACAACCCTTGGCATCAACCTGAACACCCTTTGGTGTGCCGGGGCATTGGTCTTGATGATCAGGTACTCCATCGCCGTCGCTATCTACAGGTGGTGGGGCTTTCTTTTCTGTTTTTGCGAGGAAGGTGAGCATTAGTGTATAGGCCAGGTTGTTTTGCCTTTTGTCAAAGGGAATCAGGTGACGCACATCACCTCTTAAAACCAAACGCTCCGTGAGAAAATATTTCAGTCCACCGCCGTAGTTGACCAGAAAGTCCGTGTCGTTTCCACCGCTATCCGGATTAAGGGTAATACCGCCAATGCCTGCAGCGAGGTAGGGAACCAGTCTTTTTTCAGGCATGAAATGGTAGAGTCCATCCAACCTATAAAGAAAACCGTTTACATCTCCGCCACCGGAATCAGACTCACTGTTAATGTAGTGAAACGCTGCTTCAGCTCCGAGAATTTTATCGAAGCTATATCCCCCTGTCAATCCAAAGGTGGGCCCATTATCCAAATTCTGGTTTCCCTCAAATACATACCCCCCGATGGAAGGGGAAAAGTTGAACGAGCCCGGTGTCATTTCCGCCCATGAATTGAAAGTAAAAAACAAAAAAATAATCGCTATGCTAAAAAAGATCGGTCTCTTGAAATAGATCATCAGTATTCTCCTCCTGTTTTCCTGCGGATTGATGTTTGAAAAATTCCCTAAGATTTTTATTCATAAAAATACCTACTTTTGCGCATAATAGTATTTCATCACTCGTCGCCAAAAGCACCACAGTCGGTAGCCTTTACTCTTTCCTCCTGTGACATGGCAGATAAACGCTCCACTTCCTTCATGTCCAGCCCAAGTCCTTCAGACACCCGGCGCCCGTAATCCGAATCGGCCAAGGTAAAAAATGGGCCCGTGAGTTGTTTATTCAGGTGGCAACCGAGTGGCTCCGTAGAAGCCCCACCGTTTGCGGGCTTGATCGAAGACCTCGCCAAGAGGATGGAATTCGAACGAGGCCTGTCTTTGTTTACAATACGCAACTATTGTTGGTATGTCAAAAAGTTTCTGCATTGGTGTAATGTGGAAGGCTATCAGGAAGCTTTAGCTTGTTTGCTTTTCGGTAACATTAGAATAAAGGGAATGCCCAGTAGACCCAGTGCAGCGCTGATTAGATAGGTAGCGTGCAGTCCAATGAGGTCGCCGATTAAACCCACTATGGCGACAATTACCGATCTGGCCATGAAAGAGATCATCATAAAAAACCCGTTTGCAGCGGAAGGGCTGTTCCTGGCGTGTTCCTGAACAAGAGCCAGCATAACTGGCGTTGATGAAAGGATGGTGAATCCTGAAAAAAGCAGCGCAAGATAACGTAACCATTCGCCACTCCAGACAAACAGCAGTAAGCTGAGCGGGGCGCTCAGCAAGGCAGCAAGTAGAATCTGACGTCGGCCCAGGCGGTCACTAAGATGGCCTGCCGCAAGAATCCCTATTATGCCTCCGCCTTCAAAGATTGTTAGGCCGACGCCTGCAAGCCAGAGATTTCCGGTTTCTATTTTAATGAATGTGGGCAGAAAAAAGGTCATTGATGCATGCATGAATCCTCTGGCAACCACTATCGCTGTCAGCGGCAGCAAAATAAAGTGCATTTCATGCCAGGTCTCCATGACCGATACATGGCGGCGCTTATCCACATTTACAGGCATATCTCGAAATTTAAAGTACAGCCAGTATGATGCGATCAAACCAAAAACCATTATTGGATAGAATCCTTCAAGACCCATCAGAGAGACCGCTCCCACGGCTGCCAGCGGACCTATGGTTCTTGCCAGCTCACCGCCTGTCATGTAGAAACTCATTCCCAGCCCTTTTTTTGTGCCGGAAAGGCGTGAGATCATAGCCGGCGACGGTACATGAAAAACAGCGACGCTGATACCTGTTATAAAAAGCAGCAGCAGCAGAACTCCATAACTTGGGGCCAGCCCGATCAGGCTCATGGGTACAGCGGTCATTGCAGGTGCCAGAATAATAAAAAAACGTACGCTTATACGGTCGGCCAAAGTTCCGATATAGGGATTCAGAAGCGATGGAATTTGAGCTGCCGAAGCAAGAAGGCCTGCTTGTGAAAGAGACATGGAAAGCTTTTCGATAAAAAGAGGCAGCAGGGGAGCAAGAAAACTGGAATAAATGTCATGGACGAAATGGCAGATGGAAAGTGCCAGAATCTTTCCGGTCTGAAATTCGCCGGATGAATGGGGTGAATGGGGTAAATTTGTTTCTGACTCTTTTTTAGTATCTCGACGGTCCAAAGTTTTCATATTTAAAATTAGTAGCATTTAAAAAAATCTTCAGACAAATATATAATTATTAGCTA
>JAJSZO010000078.1:0-3020 GCA_030262795.1 Deltaproteobacteria bacterium
GCTTCATAGCCTGTTAACTGAGCAACAACTACGTTATGCCGATCAAGAAATGTAAAGTCTCCTTTTAATTTGCGTTTGGTAACTTCCTTTACTTCGAGTAATGCTGTAACTCCTTCTGAGGGAAATTTGTTGCGATACTGTCTGTAAGAGGCGCTATAGGTTGGAAGTGAAACAACTCCCATTTCTTCAAAACACCATATAATTGCCATCTGAAATGCGGAATCCAGAACAAGAGGATCTCCTATCCATTTATTCCTTAAAGGTTCTTTCATCCATTTAACAGGCGAAGGTGCTGAAGAAATACGTGCCAGAATTCCTTTTGAAGAACAACTGATTATTTTTTCTATGCCCCTGAGCGCAACACCATGAAAGAGTATTTTGTCGTAAACTTCATCTATACTTCGGGAATAAGCATTAGAACCCATATAAGCAGATATATCCACAATGGGCGGTTGGGAAAATTTATTTGTTAAAATAGCTTTTGCTTTTGAATGAATTACATCAATACCGTTTTTCATTCCATCTCTGAGTTCAACATCGACTTCAAAAATAGAACCTTTTTTCTTTGACTTACCTGTCATGAGGCGAATCAGTTTTTTATTCTGTCCAATCTTGATCCCATTTAAAATTCTGATGTCGTCAAGACCATGTAGAAAAAGTCCGGGGTTATCATGAAGAGCGCCATGCCCGAGCCATTCAGCGATAAGCGCAAAAGGCACAACCGAACTTCCGTCCAGGACATGAGATTCAAGAACAGGGTATTGCTTGATATCTATTTCACGTTTAAAGGTAAGAGATAGTTTTTCTTCATCATGGATTATATTTCCACCGACAACTATCTCTGCAGGATGGTTTTTATCGCCCATCATTTCATAAAGCATACACATTGAGCCGGTATCTATAGGGATCAGTTCGATTTTATTCTTTTTAAATTTTCGTTTCAGTGACGGGGATACCATGCCGCCATCCCATGGCCCCCAGTTTATTGACACAACTCTACAATCCGGACGTAATAATGATTCTTTCCGGGCTATTTTGTTTAAAACTTCATTAGCCATTGCGTAATCGACCTGTCCTCTGTTTCCGATTCGTGCAGCAATAGATGAAAAAAGCACAAGATATCTCAAATTATCATTTTTTGTTGATTCAAGCAGAGTAAACAGACCTTTTACTTTGGTATCAAAAACCCGCTCAAATTGATTAATTGTTTTGTCTTTTATCAAACGATCGTCCAGCACACCGGCACCGTGAATAATGCTTTTTATATGGCCGTGAGCAGATCTGACATCATCTAAAACACGGTTAAGCTGATCAGGTTTTCGAATATCTGCCGAAAAGTAGAATGCAGATGTCCCATCTTGTCTGAGTTTTTCCAGGTTTCTTGAAATTTCACGATTTGCCATGTGTTTCTTATAGGCTTTTTCCAATATGATTGGCGAGGCATTTTGAGTGTTGAGTTCATTTTCTAAAATAGCTTTTTTTATAGCTGCCTCTTCATCCAGGGTTTCAAGCCACTGTGGTTCGGGTAAGGGAGAAGGTGATCTTCCGAGAAGAATCAGCGTTGCATCAGTATGTTTTGCAAGAGCTTGAACAGCAGAAGCAGTTACCCCCCTTGCTCCACCTGTAACAACAACAACGTCTCCATGGTTGAGGTCAAGCTGAATTTTTTGTGTTGGTTGATAAGGTGACGACTTTAGCTTTAATGTCAATCGTGATCCTGGGGATATGCTTTTATCAAGACCGATTTCAACCGGTCCTGAAGGGTCAGGGTTTACAAGTTCAGCAACAACAGCCTTTGCAATGTCTTTATTATCTTCCCAGTCAGGAGCAATATCTATTGCACGGCAGCAGACATTCTCCCATTCTATGGAAGCGGTTTTGGCAAGTGCGGCAAGCCCTCCTGTAACAGCGTTGGCAATGCCTTTTCCTTTAAAACCAAAAGCACCGTCCAGGCGGGTTATTGTTGCAAATATTGCTCCTTGTTTTGCTGCGGAATCAATCAGGTCGGAAGCAAACTGATTTGAGAGGATAAAAGCATCTTTCAATACTTTGCCATTTTTTTGTTCTTCAGCAGAAAGACCGTTTGTCGGCAGTATTATAAGTCCGGCGGCTTCAGGCAGGTCTTTCTTATTCATTAATACTGTGTTGGAAATATGCAGGGTATCTATATCCTGTGATTCTAATTCTTCAGCAATAGCTTCTGACAGGCCGCTGTTATCATCAGTAACAAAGATTTTTCTGCCTTGCGGAATGATTAATTTATTTCCCGGTTGATAAGTTTTTTCAACAATTGATACAACTCTTCTGTTAATACCGGTAATGTCGGTAATATTTATTTCCGGCAATTCATTTTCAGAAGCACGCTTTGGAGATGCAAGTGTATTTATTGTACTGGTTTGAGTTTCGTTATTTAATGGAGTACCTGCTAAGTATTCAGCAATCTGGCGGAGAGTTTTCAGGCTTCCCATTATTTCAGGAGAAACAGATTGTAGATCAGGCAGTTTTTCTTCAAGAGAAGAAAATATTTCTACTCTTTTAATTGAGTCAATGCCCAGATCGGATTCTATATCCATATCAATGCCAAGCATTTCCTCAGGATATCCGGTAAGATGGCTTACAGTTTCTATCAGGTTGTTTTCGATTTCATGAATATAATGCGTCGTATGGGTGATTGTATTTTCCTGAATTGTATTTTCCGGTTCAATTTCTGTTTTATTAAGCCCTTGAGTTTCGTTATTTAAGGGAGCACCTGCAAGATATTCAGCGATCTGGCGGAGAGTTTTCAGGCTTCCCATTATTTCAGGAGAAACAGATTGTAGATCAGGCAGTTTTTCTTCAAGAGAAGAAAATATTTCTACTCTTTTAATTGAGTCAATGCCCAGGTCGGATTCTATATCCATATCAAGGCCAAGCATTTCCTCAGGATATCCGGTAAGATGGCTTACAGTTTCTATCAGGTTGTTTTCGATTTCATGAATATAATGCGTCGTAAGGCTGCTTTTATTTGTCTGGATATTATT
>JAJSZO010000078.1:3120-8870 GCA_030262795.1 Deltaproteobacteria bacterium
CTGGATATTATTTTCCTGAATATTATTTTTTGGGCTCTTATCTGCTAATTCAACTTCTGTTTTATTATGAATTTGGCTATAAGAGGCCTGTTCATGTATATTTTGTTCTGATTCGACCCTGACACCCATTGAAACTTCAGCAAGACGCTGAGCATTTTCCATCATATTCTGCAAAGTGCGGCTTGATTCAGCCTGTGCTTCCAAAAACTTTTTATGTATTTCAGCAGTCTGTAACTGGAGGGTCTGCATTGTTTCCAGGCCTTGCTTAACAACAGTTAAAGCGTTTATAATTGAGTCAGATTTTTTATTATTATAAGATAGCGAAGCGACATCATTATTCGACGTTCGATGTTGGACGTTCGATGTTGGACGTTCATCTTTTAATTTGTTATTATCCATAGTATATTTTTTTCCGGCATCAGTAATGCCCTTATTTTGTTCGGCAGATATCAGGGTTGACGGTGAAGAATTGCTCATATTTAATTTTGAGCAGGAACTCGGGTATTTCAAGCAATTCGAAGTTTTATCGGATTTATTTTTTGCCTGTTTAACCTGTTTTGCCTGTTTAACCGGGGTTTCAGCATGTTTTTCTTTGTTTTCTGTTTTCGGACTTTTATAGTTTGCACCTGAAATAGGAATACTCATGAGCTGCTTTCTTGATTCTGAAACAGGCCTTTCCCATTTATTCAATTCAACCTGCTGACCTATAGAGCCGATATGGCAAAGAGTTCTTGCAAGATCAGTCAAGCCGAATTGTCTTCCTGAAGAACAATCTAAAGAAATGGCTTGGAATTTACGGTCGTTTAATATTGATTTTACAAGTCCTGTAAGAACCGATTTGGGCCCTATTTCTATAAATGTACGAATTCCCATTTCAAATAGATTCTCAACATTGCTGACAAAATCAACAGGAGATATCAGGTGATCGCCAAGCAGTTTTTTTACATGTTCGGAATCATAAGGATATGCTCTGCCGGTTGTATTAGATAAAACCGGTATTTCCGAAGGAGAAACTTTGATCTTTTTTAATGTTTTTTTGAAAGGTTTGCGGGCATTTTTAACCAGACTGCTGTGAAAAGCAGCGGCCACAGGAAGCTTTATTGCTTTTAATCCTTCCTTTTTACATATTTTTACAGCGTGGTTTATTGCTTCGATTGATCCGGATAGAACGCCTTGATTTGGGCTGTTCCTGTTTGCAAGAATGACATCTGAACCTACTTCAATAACGAGGTGTGCAAGTTTTTCAAGACTCGCCCTTACGGCCAGCATGGCGCCGTTTTTCTTGCCATCATCACGGCCTGCCGCGGCCATTGAATTGCCCCTTGAAATTGAAAGATGGAAAAATGTGTCTATATCTATCCACCCTGCTGAGCAGAGGGCTGTCAACTCACCGAAACTATGTCCGCATGTTGCATCAGGTTTTATGCCGAATCCCTTAAGGATATTGTGCATTGCCAGGCTAACGGCGCCAATTGCCGGCTGAGCAATCTCAGTTCTTCTTAAAGCTTCTTCCTGCTCTTTTTTTTCTATTTCTGTTTGGGCCGGACAGGGATAAATGAAATCACTCAGGCGATGCCCATTATTATATTTTTCATTGGCTTTTTCAAGGATGTTAAATGCTTCAGGGAACGTGCAAATTAGATCGCGGCCCATTCTTGGATATTGGCTTCCCTGGCCTGGAAAGATAAATGCGATTTTACCTGGTTTTTCAGGACCCCCATAAAATATATTCTTCAAATTTTTGTTGTTTTTTTTAACATTATTTTGCCGGTTTGATTCAATTAAATCAGATGCTTCGTTGAGAAGTCCTGAAAAATCATCAGATGGCTTCCCGAATGAATCAGATGGTCTTTCAAGAACTAAAAGAAACCTGAATTGATCATCTGTTGAAAATTCTTTTCTGGTTTTTGAAGCCTCAATTGCGAGTTCTTTATAAGAAATTCCTTTATTAATAGAGTTTTTTAAGGTGTGGAATTTGTTTTCAACTTCTTTTTTACTGGAAGCCGATAAAGCAATAATTTCAACTGAACCATCCCAAAAAATTTCTTTTTTCTTTCGATGGTATTCTTCAAGCACAAGATGGAAATTGCTTCCGCCAAATCCAAATGCGCTGACCCCGGACCTGCGCGGGTGTTTCTTTTTAGAAAACCATGGCCTTGTTTCAGTGTTTATGTAAAATGGGTTGTCACCACCAATCCCTAATTTTGGATCAGGCTCGTTGGCTTTTAATGTGGGTGGTAATACTTTGTTATAAAGAGCAAGCGCGGCTTTGATCAGCCCTGCAGTTCCTGCAGCGGCTTTTGTATGGCCAATCATGGATTTGACCGAGCCCAATGCGCATGTATTTATTTTTTCAGATGATTCATTTTTGGATGACCTATTCTCGGATGCTTGGGTGAACAGGTGTTTAAGTGCGCTGACCTCAACATTATCTCCGACCCGAGTGCCTGTGCCATGTGCTTCTACAAGCTCAACAGAAGCCGGATCAATATTTGATGACTCATAAGCAATGCGAAGGGACTCTAACTGTCCTTCCGGTTTGGGAGCATATATGCTTTGTGATTTCCCATCGCTTGATGATCCAATACCTTTTATAACCGCATAAATTCTATCGCCGTCTCTTTCAGCATCTTCAAGCCTTTTAAGAACCAGCAATCCTATTCCTTCTCCGAGAACAGTTCCGTCTGCATCTTTAGAAAAAGGTCTTGCATCTTCGGTTGGTGAAAGAATGGATGTTCTGGCAAAGCACATGTGCATAAAAACATCGTTTAAAGTATCCAGACCACCGGTAACTACCATGTCTGAGCGCCCTGCTGAAAGTTCGAGAAGTGCGAGGTAAATAGCTCCCATTGAGCTGGCGCAGGCTGCATCGACAACACAGTTTGTGCCTCCTATATCAAGACGGTTGCATATTCTTCCTGCAATAACATTGCCTAACAGACCGGGAAAAGAATTTTCCTGCCATGATACATATGAGTCAGATATTTTTTTAACAACTTCTTCCGCTTTATCCGGTTCAATCCCTGAATTGTGAAGAGCTTTTCGCCAGATTGGATGCCCCAGCCTGGCACCCAGCGGAATGACAAGCTCCTGAGTCCCTGTTGCACCGAGTATTACGCTTGTCCTGCTATGGCTGAAGTTGGCTTTTTGTCCATAGCCTGCATTTTCTATCGCTGCCTTAGCTGCAAGCAGGCCCAGGACTTGGGAGGTATCAGTTGCTTCAAGAGAAGAAGGCGGCATACCGAATTCAGTAGGATCAAAAGGAACAGCCGAAAGGAATCCACCTCTTTTACAGTAAATATGGTCTGTTTTTTTGGGATCCTTATCAAAGTAATCATCAGGAGACCAGTGAGTTTCGGGGATATCAGTAATGCCATCCTCACCCTTAAAAATCAGACGCCAGTATTCATGCAACCCTGATGCTTTTGGAAAAAAACATCCCATGCCGATAATAGCGGCATTAATATTTTTTGTTGATTTTTTCTTTTTATCTGCCAATTGTTATACCTTATAGATGTGACGGTTATCAGTTTACGGTTCACAGTTAACGGTTGATGCCTGGTTCCCATGCTCCAGTGGAAACGAGAAAAAAAGGCTATTTTTAAAAACCGTGAACCGTGAACTGATAACCGTAAACCGTTATTTAATTAATTCCAATATTTCTGAAAGCCTCATTGGAGATATTATGCCAATATTATTCGGCAATGTCACTTTCTGGCCGCGAAGCCAATTTGCGCGTGTTGCAACAGCGGCTCCAAAAAGGAGGTTCATTGCAATTGTTACCGTTTCCCTGTTTTTATATTTTTCAAGAAAAGAACCCTTTACCCATTCATTAAAAGCACCTATGGCCGGACCGCACCATATTTGATAGTCGATTTTTCTCGAAAGATCGCCTGTTATTGCCCAGTTTGAACTGCGGCCAAGATATGAACGAAACATTAGAGACATCTTGTGTTTTGGATCTTTTTCAGCCCGGGTTATTTGTTTTGGATCATTTTTAACAAAAAACTTCTTTGTATTTTTCCATTCATCCTTTAAGCTACACTTGAAAAAATCTTTTTCCAGAATTTTTTTTTGAATTTCAGGTAGATTTTCAAGTCTGTCATATTTACAGTAAAACTCATACAATTTTGCAGCGCGAAGCGGAAACATTGTGCCGCGTTTTAATACCTGAACTTTTACACCCATTTCAAACATATCTGCTGCAGGAGCCATTGTTACGTCCGCTTGTCGGGCATCTGCAAGCATTTGACGAACGGCTTCCGATGTTCCGGCCTCAACACATGCCTGGTTGATAGTGCCGGTTAAAATATAGGCAGCCCCCATGGAAAAGGCTGCTGCTGCTGCTGAGGGTGTGGCAATTCCACCGCCAAGTCCTACACACAGAGGTCTTTTATACTTATATTTTTCAGCAAGCTCATCACGAAGCGCAATTATTGTCGGCAATAGAGAAAGAGCCGGGCGATTGTCGGTGTGTCCCCCTGAATCCGCTTCCGCGGTTATATCATCTGCTATTGGTATAGACTTCGCAAGCGTTGCTTCTTCTCTTGTAATCATATTTTTGTCAATAAGTTGATAAAGAATTTTATCAGGTGGCGGCGAGAAAAATTTTTCGGCAACTTCGACTCTTGAAACTTTTGCAATAATTTTATTCGGACAAACTATATTCCCATCAACATCACGATGGATTCCTTTTACGCGGAAATAAACGAGCGGCAGAGTAATTTCAAGATATGCCGAGGCGCTGACAAGTCTGATTCCTCGCGTTAAATACAAATTAACTATCGTAAATTCAAGATCCGGATTGTTGGGACTGTTTATAAGGTTAAATCCAAATGGATAGTTATTCATATTGTTTTGAAGTCTATCAATTGCGGATTCTATTTCACCAAGGGAAAGGCCTGCTGCGCCAAAAAACCCCATCATCCCGGCGCGTCCCGTTTTTTCGACCATTTCAACTGAAGTGATGCCGTTCGCCATTGCTCCCGCAATATATGCATAACGAAGATTGTGTGCTTTTTTGAAGTATGAATCACCAAGATCCTGAGGATGAAGCGGGGGAGCATATGCATATAACGGCTGACAGTTATTACTTGATTTTAAGTTGTTTCCTATAGTAACTGAACCATCATGAGATACGGCAATTTTTCCATCTATACCTATCAAAAAGACAGGCCTGGTTACTTTTAATATTGAGTCACCTATGGCATGGTAGCCAACTTTCGGCTCAGTATTTTCTTTTGTCCACCAGCCGGATATCATTTTGTCAGTGCAGGAAGATTTCATTATTTATTAGATAGATTTCAAGTAGTTAAAAGATAAAAGTATAAAACTTTAAAATTTAAATACTAATAAATTTAGAGTTTTATGTCAAGAAAGATCAAGGCGATTTCACAAATCAACATTCAATAGGAGGGAATAATGCCAATTGCAACAATTAATATACTACCATTAGGCACAAATAGTCCAAGTGTCGGCGACTTTGTTGTTGACTGCATAAAAGTTTTACAAGATGCAGGGGCAAATTTTAAGATGAATGCAATGGGAACCGTCATTGATGGCGATTTGGACGATATCTTGATGCTGGTCAAGAAAATGCACGCCGTTCCATTTGAAAAAGGCGTTCAGCGGGTAGTTACTATAGTTTCGATTGATGACCGCCGTGACAAAAAAGTTACATCCTCAGAGAAAGTGGAATCACTTATGAAGAAATTGTAGGACAGGTTAATAGGCTGAAGCTCCCTTCCACC
>JAJSZO010000078.1:8970-10814 GCA_030262795.1 Deltaproteobacteria bacterium
CTCCCTTCCACCTTCTTCCTTCAGCCTATCCACCTGAGTATTTCCTTATTTCCTTGGATGAAATTTTTCGTGAATTTTTTTAAGATGCTCCCGGACCACGTGAGTATAAATCTGTGTTGTGGAAATATCAACGTGGCCCAGCATAATCTGAACCGACCTCAAGTCTGCTCCGCCTTCAAGCAGGTGGCTTGCAAAAGAGTGCCTTAAACTGTGTGGTTTGATTTTCCTGATTATTCCTGCCTTTTGTCCATATTTTCTGAGCAGTTTCCAAAAACCTTGACGAGTCATGGGTTTTCCTGCCCTTGCTACAAAGAGATAGGGACTTGCCACGTTTTTTAAAAGCTTTGACCTGAAAGTTTTTATATAGTAGTCGACTTTTTCTTTCGCATAAAGACCTATAGGAATCACCCTTTCCTTTGAGCCTTTTCCGAAAACTCTCACAAAACAGGCCTCTAAATTTACATCATGAACTTTTAAATTAACAAGTTCCGATACCCTCAGGCCGGCAGCATAAAGAACTTCTATCATTGCTGCATCTCTTGCTCCTGTTGGCTTGTTTATATCAGGAGTATTTAACAGTCGTTCAACTTCTTCAAATGACAAAACATCGGGAAGCCTGAGGCCGCTTTTGGGAAGGTCAATAATGCGTGTCGGATCATTTTTTATTACCTTTTCCTCTACAAGGAATCTGTAAAATCCTCTAAGCGTTACAAGATGCCTTGCTCTTGATCTTGCACCAAGTCCTGTATTTCGTAGCGATATCAAGTGTTTTAATATAGCAGTTGCATCAGCGTCATTAATTGTATGTATTCTTTTTTTTTTCAGAAAATCAAGATATCTCGTTAGATCACTGCTGTATGATTCTATAGTATTTTTTGAAAGCCCTCTTTCAATGAGAAGATAATTCAGATATTGATCAACAAGGACGTCTAATGATGGCATAGAGATACGGTTGTCGGTTGTCGGTTTACGGTTGCCTGGTTCAGTAGTAAGAATAAAACCGGAACATAAAATTATCAATAAAAAAAACGTGTAGGTTGGAGGATCTGTTCTTCGAACAGGTCGAAACAAGCTTGCCTTTTAGCTTATTATATGGCATGCTATCACATAAGACTCCGATACATTATCATGGGAGGTAAAATTATGTAAAAAAACAATTCTCTTTGAGTTTAGAACAAAACGAATTCATTGATTCGATGGTTAGAAAGAAGTCATTTAAAGACAAAAGCGATGTTGTGAGATATGGGATCAGACTTATTAAGCAGCAATTTCAAGATATGGAACTTCGCGAAATGGCCAAGAATTATTCTAATGATCATGATTTTGTTCAAATTGGGAAAAGGGGGATTAAATTACAAGACCTATGAATCGTTTTGAAATATTAAAATATCCGGCAACAATCTTCACACCGTTCAAGCGAACCCCCTCAACCATCTGTTATGTCTCAGGAACTCAATTATAACCAACTAAATCTTAAGGATAAGTTTATGATGCTACTAAAATATACGTATTGGCAAGATGGTGAAATGTGGCTCGGGTATCTTGAAGAATATCCTGACTATATGACTCAAGGAGAAAACATGGAAGAACTTCTGGAGAATCTTAAAGATATTTACCAAGAACTTATTAGCGACGCTATTCCTTCTGTAAGGCATGTTGCTGAGTTAGCTGTCGCATGAAAAAGCGAGATTTAATATCAAAGCTGGAGAAAATGGGTTGTATTCTGATTCGTCACGGTGGAAAACATGATTGGTACCACAATCCAATTACAAAATTATCTCAACCTGTTCCACGGCACCGTGAAATCAAAGAATATCTTGCTAAACATATAATCAGGAAATTGA
>JAJSZO010000079.1 GCA_030262795.1 Deltaproteobacteria bacterium
CACTCTGCTCATTCATACTGCCTCTCGCCGCTGAACCGAAAATGCCGATCCGTATAATTTCGTATCTATCTTTGTTCATATCCATAAAGCCGCGCAGGGTCTCCATTATTTCATTTCTTTCCATTATTTGCCCCTTTCCAGCCTTCTTACACCACTATCATCGGTAAGCAGCCTCATCTGCTGAATGGCAACCTGGTTGAGTTTGGCAAGCCGTTCGGATTGTAAAATTTCCTCATTGATAAACAGCGCATTCAGATTGATATCCCATCCAATCTGCTTTTGTTCTTCGTCCTTAAGCCGCTGGAATTCCTTGATGAGATAAAGCTTGAATTCAACCGAGATCCATGATGCAAATTCAAACGCAATATCCTTGTGTGCATAAGTGCCGCCGTATCTGCCTGGTTTTGAAATAATACCTATAGCATTCGTTTTTTGAACCCATTGTTTTACAGTAGAGCCTATTTCAGTAGGCCATGCACACATGGTTCGTGCCGTTCCAGCGTATATTTGGGGAAAAATGATTCAGAGTAGTTTCACGAGGGTGGCTATGAGCGCAGCCTGGGCAACCAGCATACCGGCAACCCACTTAATGGTGTCGGCCTTTGATTCGGCAATATCTTTTTTGAGTTCACTTCTGACCGACTCAATATCTTTTTTGAGTTCACTTCGGAGCTGCTCAATATCTTTTTTGAGTTCACTCCGTATCGACTCAATGTGTTTCGTAAGATTGCTTTCTGTGATTTTGAGGTCATTTTTGCTGGCCAGATTCTCTTCCACGGTTTCCCGAAAGATTTCTGTAATTTCTCGGGCTGATTCCTCAGTGAATCCGGTAGACTTAAGACGTCTATAAATATTTAGCGTATCAATAGCAAGCGGCATTTCCCGAATTCCTTTTGATTTTCAAGGGTTGTTCTAAAGGCTGACCCCCCAGCAGTCAAAAAACTTTACAATTAAATCCCCTCTAAAAAGAGGGGTGGACGCAAAGCGGACGGGGTGTGTAATTCCTTATAATGGGTTACAGCTAAAAGAAAGGTTGTAATGGTGAAAAACATACCACCCCAGAATGTTGCGAACGCAAAAGACTCTTTTGATACAACCGTACCAATTACCGGCACGGCAAATGATATTTTACTTAAATCAAACAAATACTTTGCAATATTTTTTTTGTTTTCTTGTAAGCATATATCATTTAATAATTTAAAATAGAGTTTTTTGTCAAATGGTTTTGGCCGCTTTACGTAATTTTCCTGTTTTGAACTGATGCAAAAATACAGAAATGGCTCGGGTAAATAGATGGGCTTTTTTTCGGAAAAAACCCGCGAAGATTCGTTAGTTGCCAGTGCTTACTATGACACGGTTCAGATGCCCTGAGAAGATGTGGTTTATAGAGCGCTTACTTTGCACTGGTGACTGGCGACGTTCGGCTTGACATATCATCTTGACTTAGGAACGTGGACGAAATAACTTCCTATGGGCGTGGCAGGTGATTTTAGTTTGAGTTTATATGGGGGGTTCATAATTTGGCGAAACTGCTTGTAATTGATAATTACGATTCTTTTACTTACAATCTTGTTCAAATGTTTATGAATTATGATCTTTCTATAGAAGTGTGCAGAAGTGACAAGATCTCTCTTGACGGGGTAAAAACAATAAACCCGGATTATGTACTCATCAGTCCCGGGCCCAAAGGTCCATCCCATTCAGGAATATCTATCCCGCTGATTAAATTTTTAAGCGGAAAAGTTCCCATTTTTGGTGTTTGTCTTGGAGCGCAGTGTATTAATGAAGCATTCGGAGGCAGTACTGTCAGATCTCCAATACCGGTGCATGGAAAAGTTGGCATGGTTTACCATAATAATGATGGAATTTTCATGGGGCTTCCTTCTCCCTTTGCTGCAGCAAGATATCATTCATTGATGATAAAGATTAGTTCAAGAGAACTGATTATAAACTCTCAAACCAGTGATGGAGTTATTATGGGGCTTTCTCACCATAAATTTCCTATTCACGGGGTACAGTTTCATCCGGAAAGCTTTCTTACGGAGAATGGATTTTTACTTGTTGAAAATTTTCTCAGACTTGGGCTGCTTGCAAAGAAAAAATCTTGTTTATCCTGTAATCCTGTCTAAAAATATGATCAGGAATTATTAAATTAGTGATGAAAACCGTTGAATCCTCAATTGATGAAATAAAAAAAATTACCGGTGAGATTGATGGTATTTATACTGAACGTATTGAATTAGACGAATCTTTCCTTGATTTTGCCGCTCGTTTTGCCTCAATTCCCGGTACAGTTGTTCTTATGAGCGGAGGAGATAATGACTGTTCAAGATACCATATTCTTGGTGCAAAACCCTGGCTGACTTTTACCGGACGCATCAATGACATGAAAATCAAAGCCAAAGATCATGTCTTTAATTTTAAAGCAGATCCGTTTGATACGCTCCGGAATATCTTAAATGTTTACAGGCCGTATGTTAAGCACTTGAATGGTTATCATATGCAATTGCCTTTTACGTCAGGCGTTTTGGGATACCTGTCTTACGATCTTAAAGATTGTCTTGAAAAACTTCCCCGCACTTCTATTGATGACCTTTATCTTCCGCATATATGCTTTTTTGCTCCCTCAATAATAGTTGTACATGATCGAAAGGAAGACGGAACATCTCTTCTTATTCCTGAACGCATTATCTCCGGAAAAAGTGTTTTACACAAAGACCTTGAAGTTTTTAAAAATATACTGGTATCAAAACAACCGCCAATGGAGAGTTTCAGCGGAGATGTAGATGGATTTCGATCAAATTTTACAAAATCCAAATACATAAACGCCGTTAAGCAGATAAAAGAATACATCGCATCCGGCCATGTATATCAGGTGAATATTTCCCAGCGTTTTGAAATGAATTTTGAAGGCAATGCCTTTAGTCTGTTTAGAACACTTTATAAACTTAATCCCGCTCCCTTTTTTTCTTATATAAATGCCGGGGATCATTTTATTGTTTCCACATCGCCCGAACGTTTTCTTCTTCAATCGGGTGATCGGGTTGAAACCAGACCGATAAAGGGTACAATACCAAGAGGAGAAAATCCTGATGAGGATAAAAGACGCGGTATTGAACTTGAAAACAGCAGTAAGAATGATGCCGAGCTTTCGATGATAGTCGATTTACTGCGTAATGATCTGGGAAAGATATGTGAGGCAAGATCTGTTCGTGTGGCTGAGCACAAAAGACTTGAAGCATATAAGAATGTTTTTCATCTTGTGTCAATTGTTGAAGGAATTTTGAGCAGAGATCAAGATACTGTGGATGTTATCAAAGCCGCATTTCCCGGTGGTTCGATAACAGGCTGTCCTAAAATCAGATCAATGGAGATAATAGATGAATTGGAGCCACACAGGCGTCATATATATACAGGTTCCACAGGATACATAAGTTTCCATGACACAATGGATCTTTCTATTGCTATCCGTACAGCCACAATAGTTAATAAAAAAATCATATTTTCGGTTGGAGGAGGTATTATCTTTGATTCAGATCCCTTTGATGAGTATGATGAAACAATGCATAAAGGCAGAACGCTCAGAGAGGTCTTTACAGGGAAAGAAAAAAGATTAAGCAGCAAAAGCTATGTCTGGATAAACGGAAACATTGAACCCATAGAGCTTGCGAAGATAAATGTTGCAGATCATGGATTTTTGTTCGGATATGGTTTTTTTGAAACAATCAGGGTGAATAAAGGAAAACCGCAATATCTTCAAGAGCATATTGCGAGATTTAATCAAACCTGGAAGCATCTTTTTTTTGAACAAGTTCCGGATTTAACCTGGCAGGATATTATATATCAGGTAATTTCCAGGAATGACCTGCTGGAAGAAACAGCGGCAGTTAAAATTGTTGCGTCAAAAGGAAACAGCGAAAAGTCTTCTTTGGATTTTACGCTTATAGTTATGGCCAGGCCATATACTCATCGGCTGGCAGAAAAAAGAGAACAGGGAATAAATCTTGTTGTTTACCCAAAGCCACGCCAGACACCTCTTGCTGATTACAAGACCCTGAATTATTTATATTACCTGCTTGCCGGAGAATGGGCAAAGAAAAAGGGAGCAGATGAAGCGCTCATATTGAATCCGGATGATACAATCTCTGAAACAAATACAGCAAACATTCTGCTGATCAAGGATAAAACTTTCATGAGGCCAATTTCGCAGCACGTGCTGCCCGGTATTATGGAAAAGGTTGTATGCAAACTTCTTTTAAGTTTGGGTTACATGTCGAAAAGCAAAAAGCTATGCCTTGAAGATTTGTTTCTAACCGATCAGGTTATTATCACCAATTCACTTATTGGCGCTATTCCGGTTCTGAGCATTAACGGAAAAAAACTGGAAAAACCCACAGACCTGTGGAGAAAGATAAACAATACGGTTCTATAATCTCTAACCGCCTGCTTCTAAAAGCCTATTTGTTTTTTCCATTTTTCTGATGATATAGACTTTTATACAAATTATTTGAAAGTCTGTAGAAGCTTTAGAACCTTATTCAAGGCTGATTTTTCGTTACCGGCTTTAATGTGGGCCACTTTTCTGCCCAGAACTCCCCAGACTTCCGGATCAGTAGTTTTATAAAAAACAATTGTCGGCACCCCAAGAATTCCTGCGAGATGACTTACACCGGAGTCATTTCCAATATAGAGTGATGCATCGGCAAGCAGATTGGCCAGTTTTTCAACATTTTCCGGCCATTCTACCCATCTGTTTGTAAAATCCTCAGGCATAATGGTTGTTTTTTCTGCAGGCCCTGCGATGAACCCTGTCTTTTGATATCCAAATCGTTGCAATTCATCAGCAAGAGCAAGGTAAAATTGGAGCGAATAGTTTTTTACAGGGCTTCCGCTTCCTGGATGAATCAGAGCATAATTGCCTTTTTTTGTCCCTGGAGGAAAATCATCAGAAAAATTGTCAGGGATATTAACAGGAAAATGGGATTGCATGGATTGACAGTGATAAAGTGCTACATGCATCCGTTTGGCCGGAAAGGGAGCAATCAATACAACCGGCAGCGAAGTATATTTTTTTAGAAGATTAACTACATTCTGTCCGGATGACAGCCAGAGTACGGCGCCGCCTGGATGGCCTATCTCCGGAGGAATCGCTTTTCCATTAAATAGATCAAGCAATTTTGAAGAATTCATGTCTATGAATGAATTGAGCAAACCGAAATTAATGGATAGACGCATATATTCCGGGCGGCCAATACCTTTAAAAAGGTAATCCGGCAAAATTTTTCGTAAACAAAGAATTGCGGGCCATGTAAGTATAAAATCACCGAGGGCTCCGCGGTGACAAATTAAGAATGTTTTCATATAGGTTTAAAGCTCTCATAAACAGGCATATGCTGTTTGATCCAAAGCATAACTTTGTCAAATTCACCTCTGAATTCCCTGAAAGCCTTTCCCCTGTGGCTTACATGGCTTTTTTCTTCCATGGTTAATACGCCAAAAGTTTTGTTCAACGGCGGATAATAGAAGATCGGGTCATATCCGAATCCACCTGATCCGGATGGCTGTTCGGCAATCAATCCTTCGCAGCGAGCTTCATATGTCAGAGCGGGGCCTGTTGGAACTGCAATGGAAATTATGCATTCAAATGCTGCTTTGCGGTTGGTCTTTCCTTCCATTTCCTGCAAAAGCTTTTGGTATTTTTGTTCATCAGTTGCATTTTTGCCTGCATAGCGAGCAGAGTAAACTCCCGGCGCACCTCCAAGGGCTTCTACGAGAAGCCCTGAATCATCTGCCAGGGCTGGCAATCCAAGGACTCTTGCTGTAAAACTGGCTTTTTTATATGCATTTTCATCAAAAGTATCTCCATCCTCTTCAACATCCGGTATAGGACCAAAATCATCCAGGTCTTTGAGATCAACAGGAAAGTCTTTTAAAAGATCACTAATTTCAGATTTTTTGCCTTTGTTTCGTGTAGCAATAACGATTGTAATTTTATCTTGCATATCAACTCCTTAAACAAATTAATAAAACCAGATTATGGCTTGTTTTTATAACAGATTAAATCATGGCCATATTTTTGTAAAGATTTTTAATCCGCAGATTACGCAGATTGCGCAGATGTCCGCACGCGAATTAACTTCCCCAAGTAGGCAGGGCAAACGCAGTTGTAGGAGTCCGAATTTAGCCACTTTCAGGTAAGTTGATCAGGGCAGTACTTCTTTGTAGTGATCATGTAATTCATAGCTACCATCTGCCACCCACTACCCAAATAGCAGAGGAATCGGGTACGGTTTCCTCTGGCTCTTTAGAGGCAACTATATCCACGTTCCTTATGTGCCAGTTCCTTTTTATCTGGCTTCTTGTAAGAATCCACTGGCATATTTGTGAAGCACGCTTCCAATTAATGTTTGATATTGCTCTGAAATGTCAACAATTCTAACCCTGCCGGACTGAACCGCATCTGCCTTCCAAACAATAGAAGCATCGGCATTATTTCCTTCAATCCATAACATCAGTTGCTTAGGAACGTGGACGAAATAAGGCAAACCAATAATGTCAGTAAAAACGCTTTATATTTTTGCAAATCGCCAAGTGCTTTCATAATAACTCCTTAAGAGGCTTGAAAACACAGCCTTTCCAGGTTCAAAACTTTGCTGGTGCCGGCAACTGTTGTGCCGTAAAGATATAGTGGCTTATGGTATTTTTCTGAGAGAGAAATCAACTGTGACAAGCCGTCATTTACTACTGTTGAGCCTGTCGCCAAAATAACATCACAAGTTTTAAAAAGCTCTTCTGTCTTTTTCCTGCCGTCCCATATAAGCACCCCATATTTTATTTTGTTGATGTTCTCTTTATCCAGGTCTGTTACTTTGATATTTTCCGCGGGTAACTCTTTGGAAAAATAATCTATTATAGCCGGCTGGAATCCAACAATTCCAATCTTGACATCAGCACTGTATTTATCAATAATTGTTTTTGCTATCTCCCTGGCGCATAATTCAGGCTCCTTGTTTTTGCAGTGAATAGTCTTTTCGGCTGCACCGAGGTAACGCATTACAGCATTCAGCGTAGCAATAAAAAGGGCTCGCTCACTGTTATTTGTTAATTTTAGCTCCAATATTTCTTTAAGCTTACCTTTAAAGTTGCCTGGGGCATCTGTGAATGCCTGTCCCAGGGCATTCTTGAAATCAGCCTGGATTAAGAATTCCTTGCCTTGAAGCAAAGGAAAATCCTTTCTTTCTGTTTCACCTATTGCCTCTTCAGATGTCAGGATTTTAGCTGTGATGTTGACCTTACTTTCCATGAGACTATTTTTTTCGGATAGATCAATTAGCGCAGTTTTTAGTTTTGTGTACATTTTTTTCTCTTTGGATGGATGCCATTTGGATTCTGGTTTCATAGATTTTCGAGCGTACGAACGACCTGGTCTTTCTTTTTGATTTCGACCAATAATGAAATGATAGGCACGTTTGACAGCGGTAGTCATTTTTGTTTGCAAAAGAAGCAATTCTTCAAGACTTCTTGAAAAAACATGAATGCAGTTTCAGCGAGCCAAAACGATTTTTTATTAAGTCTTCCGCAAATAATCTCTAAAGTTTTTTATTTTTTTTTGCCGATTAAAAATAAAGTAGTTACATTTGATGAAATCATTGCATATCGTCTAATTTTTGCATGTAAAAGGCGGTTAAATATAGAATACAATCAAGTTCTGTGAAGGTTAAGGATTCGCCCAAGAGAGTCTTTTTTGCTTTTGACCTATTGCAGGTTAATTAAAAGTGTGGTGAAGGTCAATCAAAAAACAGCAATTCTCATTATGGAATATTTAATGTAATTTCGAAAACTCAAGTATCATTGTTTGGAGGAATTTTATTCTTGAAATTGATATTAATTATTGTGAGTAGCGCTTTTCTCTCTCTATCTCCAGAATTTGATCATGCCCAAGCTAAAACCCAATCCTCAGAGGCCGTAGCCGTTATAGATGGCAAACCAATTACTATACAGATGTTCAAAAACGAGATAGCCCGGCGACCGGGGCAATTTGCAACCATAAAAGAAAAAAAAGCATTATTAGAGGAAATGGTGCGTTTTGAAATGGTTTGCGTTGCCGCGCGCAGAGCAGGTTACGACCATGATCCTCAAATCCTCGCCCGCCTTAAACAAATGATGGTCAACAAGTTTCGACAGGACAGATTTAAACCCGGACTGACTGAACTTAAGGTTACGGATAATGAATTAGAGGATTATTACCAAAGACATCTGATTGATTTTGCAACCCCCAAAATGGTCCGGGCCGCGGTCATTCAGATCAGGGTGCCTGACAGAGCTTCAAAGGAAAAAAAGGCCAAACTATTCCAAAGGGCTGAGGCTGCCCGCGCAGAGGCTCTAAAACTAAATCCATCCACCAGTTCTTTTGGCGGGGTAGCGGTCAGATACTCTGACCACCAGTCTACCCGCTACCGTGGCGGCGATACCGAATGGTTGCAAACCGGCAAGAGCAACCGCCATTGGGACAAAGAAGTACTAAAGGTTATTTTTTCTATTTCTGAAATCGGAAAGGTCAGCCCTGTTATAAGCACGAAGACCGGTCATTATATCATTAAGCTTATGCAAATCAGACAGAGCGCAGAGCGTTCTTTTGCAGCGGTTGAGAACCGTATCCGTCACCTGGTTCTTGAACACAAAAAAATGCGGCTGGAGCATGAATTCTATGAGGAATTAAAAGTCGATATTCCGGTCAAAGTCTATCGCTCCATGCTGGAGGCAATTAAAGGACCTTCTGCCGGCTCTGAAAAAAAGCGCGGATCACCGCCCGCTCTTCCCGGCCGGTAGGTCAATTGTGTGTAAGGAGGCACCCTTTATGGAACATATGGCAATTCAGCGAATGGCAGTTGCAGTGGGCCATTGCTCTAACTATTACCTGTGTGGCGGCCCATGCCGAGCCCGAGGCAACTCAAACCTTTCAATTGCATCCCGGATGGAACGCAATTTTTTTAGAGGTGCAGCCGGAGCCAAGAGAGCCGGCTTCGGTTTTTGATGGCCTGCCCGTAGAAAGCGTCTGGACATGGTTGGACCGGGAATCCAGAGTAGAGTTCATCCAAAATCCGGGAGAAGGCCTCTGGGACCAGCCTGGATGGCACGCCTATTTTTCCGCTCCTAAACAGGCCTTTTTGACTAATCTCTTTGCGGTCCTCGGCAACCAGGCATATCTGATTAAACTCAGCGGCAATGAAAATGTTAATTGGGAAATAAAGGGCTGCCCCTTGATGAGAAAGATCAATTGGACTTCTGACTCTTTTAACCTGGTCGGGTTTCACTTAAATCCTGATACCACACCCACGTTCGAGGCTTTTTTTGCGCCCTCCAGTGCCCATGCCGGCCAGGCTATGTACCGTTTGAACAGGCAAGGCATATGGGAGTTTGTGGAAGATCCTGTCAGAGCTACCCTGCACTCGGGCGAAGCCTATTGTGTTTTTTGCGAAGGTAGTTCTGATTATCAAGGTTCTTTGCAGGTTGAACTCCCCATGTTTGATGGCCTCAATTACGGGGCAATCTTAAACGAACAGACTGTGACCATTCGCAATCTCTCTGAAATTACCCGGATAGTCACATTGACACTCTCGTCGTCTGCCGTGGTCCTGGCATACAGAAATTATGATCAGTCCAGCGGCTTTTTCACCTGGCCGCCTTTGGAAGATATGCCTCCTGTAATCCTTGGGCCAGGAAAGCAAACCAATGTACGTATTGCGGTGCGGAGGGAAGCAATGGAGATCGGCGTGGCTGAATCGGTACTAAAAATTAGTGATGACAGTGGCATTCAAATCCTTGTTCCTGTTAGCGCCGAGCGAATCGGGCAATAGGACGAAAAACCGGATTTGATCACAAGGATTTAATAAGGAGGGTCTTGTTCATGAACGGCATTCGGTTTGGTACATTGTTATGCCTGGTTGTTTTGTCTTTTTTAGCCGCGATCGCCGGCGCTGCCGAGTATTCCGGCCTATGTGTGGGTACGGCCACGATCAAGGCGGTGAGCGAGGTAAACAAAAGGGGATCGGACCTTACTTTTGATCTCGGACTGGCAGGAGTGAAGGCCGAAGACACCCTGATTTCAAAAGGCGAGACCTGGCAGTATAACGACGACGGCGCTGATCCCGGGACAAACTGGCAAGAGGGCGGTGGAAACTGGTCAGGTAATGGCAATGCCCCGCTGGGCTATAGAGATCCCGGAGGGGAATCCGACGACTCCGTGGTCATCGAAACTGTTATCAATGATGAGAATAAATACCCAACCACATACTTTTGCAAGAGTTTTGAGGTACAAGATGATTCTTGCTACGGTGGTCTGCGCCTGCGCGTGTGGCGGGACGACGGCATTGTCCTTTATATAAACGGCGAAGAGATCCTGCGCAACAACTTAAAGACAAGTTTCGTTGATTTCAACTCCCTTGCCTTGTCTGAGATTACGGACAACAATTACCTTGAAGTTACCTTGCCGGCTACGCTTCTTAAAACCGGCACTAATTGGCTTGCGGCCGAGGTCCACCTGGCAAGCGAAAA
Organism: Deltaproteobacteria bacterium; assembly: GCA_030262795.1. GTDB lineage: Bacteria > Desulfobacterota > Desulfobacteria > Desulfobacterales > ETH-SRB1 > B13-G4. The sequence continues at coordinate 10,555 of JAJSZO010000079.1, forward strand.
TGACCATGACCTTGTCTTTGACCTGGAACTGCTTGAGCCCTTAAAGGAAGCTTCAACCAAAGAATTTATCTCTCTTGAATCAGATGACTGGCGCTACAACGACAACGGGACGGAGCTGAGTCCGGACTGGAGAGAGACCGGGCACAACGACTCGGGCTGGTTGTCCGGCCAGGCCCAATTCGGTTATGGGGAGGGCGACGAAGCAACCGAGTTAACATACAGCTCCAGTCAAAAACCAGCGACCACCTA
>JAJSZO010000080.1:0-5880 GCA_030262795.1 Deltaproteobacteria bacterium
AACATAAGGATTACTCGACAGGATAACCCGCCTTTTCCCAGGCAACCCATCCGTCTTCTATGTTTGTAATGTTTTTATATCCCATACGAACCAGAGTATAGGCTGCAAGTGATCCACGTCCCCCCACTTTGCAGTAAGCTACAATTCGGGCATTTTTATCAGGTACTTGATTGTTGATTGTAAATTCCAGCAATCCCCTGTCAACATGAATAGCGCCCGGAATGTGGCCCATTTTGTATTCTCTTGCTGTCCTTACATCCAGGAAGATATGCCCACCTTCATTGAGCAACTCCTTTGCGACTGAAACCGGAACATTGGTTATATGTTCGTTGGCTTCGGCAACCAGATCTTTGGTGGTCATAACTTTGGTGGTAGTTGTGTAGCCGCTGACAATAAAACTTAATCCTAATAAAATAGCAAAAATAAGTACTCTGTATTTTCTCATAACAATCCTCCTTTGGTTAGGAACGTGGACGAATTAACTTCCCCAAGTAGGCGCACAGATTTGGGTCGAATTTGCCCAAATCTCAAATATAGGCTCAGATCACAAAAGTTGATGGAATAGCGAGCTATTTCAATATTTTTGGGATTTGAGCCTGGATTTGAGATTTGGCAAAGGCGGCCCGAAGCTGTGATGCATAGTTAGGGAAGTTATTTCGTCCACGTTCCTTATATTAAATCTATTTATTTATCCTCTCAGGTATCATTTCCGGAGATACGATAACGTCTTTGTTTGCATTTTTATAAGCCGACTCTACATCTTTTTCAAGCAGGAAAAGATCGGTATTCCCGTGGCATGAATTGCATGTTTTGTTTTGCGGGGTCTTTTTCCTGATATTATGTGGTGTTGCAGGTTTCCATGTTGGAAGTCTGTCAAAATTGGCAAGGCCTTTATCAACATAATAACCAAAGGTTTCCTGATCCACAGGAATATGGCGTACGACAACAAATTTTTCGGGCCTTTTTTTGCTTTTAAGAGAATTAAAACCTATCTTGAAATCAATGGTTGAGCGTCTGGTTTTAAAATATGTAATGCCTTGTTTGTCCTTTCCAACATGACAGCCGTAACAATTTTTGTACTTTACGGAATGACAGACATGGCAACTGACTCTGTCTTTGTGCAGTATGTGCTGGTCTGCGTTTGTTGACTTTAAATCATAAATATTCACGTGGCAGTCGAGACATTTCGGACCGTTTTCAACCTCATAACGGCTTGCATAATCCCTTCCGTCTCCATGCATTTCATCTGCCTTGTGACATTTGCTGCATTTAAAGTATTTTTCTTTATGTATATCAGGAGGCATGCCTTTATTTTCACCAAAATATTCATTTTTTATACGGCTTCCGTGACAGGCTGTGCAGACCAGATTCATTGGTGGCCTTTTCTGAAAAACATGTCCATCCAGCAGCCCTCCTCCCACAGCTTCGGGACGGCTGATGTGGCACTGACCGCAACTGCTGTGGCAGGAATTACAATGATTTTTTCTTGCAGCATCAACTTTTGAATGCACAATTTTATCAACACTTGACCGTTTATCAATAATTTTTTTATATGGCCCCAGATTAATATGGAGACTGGTTTTGTAGTGCCTGGCAATATCATCGTGGCATGATCCGCATGTGCTTGAAGGATCAGGATATGAAGGATCTTTTATTACACCTTTGTGCGCTGTTTTCCAGTCAGGATCATCCGGATTTCCTCCATGACATTCATGACATCCAATTTGACCATGATTTTCGTCTTCTGTAAAAAAGGAGTCAACAAACACCCTCTCATGCGGAGCCAACGGCTCCACAGAACCCCCTCACCCTTCACCTGAGGTTTCAGAAGAAATTGCAGGTTTGGCCGGACTGGTTTCAGCTATTTCCCGTGTAATTTTTATAAGATTTCTAGCACTGGTGTGACATGCAACGCACTGATTGATATTTTCAGAACACTGAACATTGCTGCTTGCATTATAAAATAGTAAAAAAGCTGAAATTAAAGAAATGATAGTCGCTAATTTAATGAGTTTCATTTTTTAATACCCCCACTATATCTTTTCCAAATGCTTTTTGCTGCCATTTTTTCATTTTTTTAATTTTTGATAGATCCTTGACATAGGCTGGATTTTGTATTGCGATTGAAGTTATAATTGTTTTGTTGCAGATTATAGCCGGATCTAATCCTGTCTCTCTCGCTTTTGAATCTCTCCAGCGCTTAATAACCTTTGTTCTTAATGGAACTTCAGGTGGTAAAAAAGGGACTTCCATGCGCGGATAAACAGGCAGAACAGTCGCAGGCAATGTTAGGGCATTGTTTACAGTCTTGACTAAGGCATTGCCATACATATTGAGTTGTTTTGGGCTTAATGTTTTTATTTTTTCTAATTGTCCTTTGTTAACAGGTCTTTTCTTAACAATTTTCATTATAGAATCATTGCCGATTATTTTGAATAAAGGCTTGTCTTTTTTTTCGGCTATGCTTGACCGAAACTGAAGAAGTGCTTCAAGTACAGCAAGAGATTTACGGTCTAACTTGCCGGCTCCTTTAAATTTCATAAATAATGGTGCGCTATTAAGTGAGACAGGCCTGACTTTACTTAAAACTTCACATTCTTCATTGACCCATGAAATCCGGTCAATTTGTTTGAGTTCTTTTTCTAAAATTTCTGCAAGTTTAATAAGATATATCGTATCGTTTACGGCATATTCTATCATTTCTTCCGGCAAAGGCCTTTGTGACCAGTCTTTTTTTCTGTATTTTTTATTAAGACTGATTTCGAATCTTTTTTTAAGAACTGCCTCCAGACCCGTTTCTCTGATTCCTAAAAACATACAGGCAATCTGGGTATCAAAAAGATTTTTTATCTCTATATTAAAATCCCTGTAAAGACTGCGTACATCAAAGTCTGCACCGTGAAAGATTTTTTTGATATCACGCCTTGAAAAAAGGCTTTTAAGCGGTGAAAGATCTTGAATCTGTAAAGGATCAATTATAACCTGTTTTTTTTTCGTAGCAATCTGAATCAGGCAGACCTTTTCTCTAAAATGATACATTGAGTCCGCTTCTACGTCAACGGCAATGGACTTTTCTTTTTTTAAATCTCTTGTAATTTTTTCAAGATTTGTTTTAGTATTTATCAGTTTATAGCTATTTGTCATAAATAAACAATCTTTTTCTCTTGACCTGAATGACCATTTTGCCTAACTTGGCAAAAAATAAGTATAAGTATAACCAAAAAAAGATATAAAAACAACTTATAATTTTATTCTTGGTGAGGATATAATGATAAACATAACTTTTCCGGATGGAAGCATAAAACAATTTGAAAATGCACCAACCGGCCTGGATGCAGCCATGAGTATTTCAGAGGGTTTGGCAAGGAATTCGGTTGCTGTTGAAGTTAATGGCAGGCTGCTTGATTTGAGTGAAAAGATTATTCATGATTGTCATCTTCGCCTTATCACAACTAAAGACAAGGATGCTTTAAAAATACTTCGCCACAGTGCTGCCCACGTCATGGCGCAGGCGATCTTGCATCTTTATCCAAAGGCTAAACTGACTATCGGGCCTGTTGTTGAAGATGGATTTTACTACGACATTGATATGGAGCCGATTTCAAAAGACGATTTTTCTGAAATTGAAAAAGAAATAAAACAAATAATAAAGTCAAAAACTCCTTTTAAACGCAAGATGGTTTCAAAATCCGAAGCACTCGAATTTTACAAAAATGAGCCATACAAACTCGAAATGATTTCAGAGCTTGAAGATGGAACAATATCTTTCTACGAACAGGGAGATTTCACGGATTTATGCCGCGGCCCGCATCTTCCCCATGCCGGATTTATAAAAGCAATAAAATTAATGAAGGTTTCGGGCGCTTACTGGCGCGCTGATCAGACAAAAGCTCAGTTGCAGAGAATTTATGGTACAGCCTTTTTTGACAAGAAAGAGCTTAAAGCCCACCTGAATTTTATTGAAGAGGCCGAAAAAAGGAATCACAGAAAAATTGGTGCGGCTCTTGATCTTTTCAGCTTTCACAAAGAAGCGCAGGGAATGCCTTTTTTTCACCCAAAGGGAATGAATATCTGGAATGCGCTTTGGGATTACTGGAGATGGGAACACAGGAAAGCAGGCTATGTTGAAACAAAAACACCGATTATGCTCAACCGTTCTCTATGGGAAAAGAGCGGGCACTGGGATAATTATCGGGAAAATATGTACACCTCTGTTATTGATGAGGTGGAGTATGCAATAAAGCCGATGAACTGTCCTGGCGGGATGCTTCTTTATGGTATGAAACCTCATTCATACAAAGAGTTGCCTGTTCGTGCCGCTGAGATCGGAATCGTACACCGCCACGAACTGAGCGGAGTGCTGAACGGCCTTTTCAGGGTCAGGGCTTTTCATCAGGATGATGCTCATATTTTTATGACCGAAGAACAGATAGAAGATGAAATCGTTGAAGTTCTGAGGCTGGTTGAAAGGATTTATTCAACATTCGGGCTTGGTTTTCATCTTGAACTTTCCACAAAACCTGAAAAGTCAATAGGATCGGATAAGCAGTGGGAACTAACTACAAATGGTTTAAAAGCGGCGCTTGATTCCTACGGCATGGATTACAAAATAAACGAAGGCGATGGTGCATTTTACGGCCCCAAGATAGATATACATATAAAAGATGCGCTCGGTCGCACATGGCAATGCGGAACCGTGCAGCTTGATATGTCTCTGCCTGAAAGATTTGATCTTTCTTATATAGGAAAGGATAATGAAAAACATCGTCCCATTATGATTCATAGAGTAATTTACGGCTCTATTGAAAGGTTTTTCGGGATACTTGTTGAACACTTTGCAGGAAAATTTCCTTTATGGTTATCTCCAATACAGGTAACTATTTTGGCAATTAATGATGAGCTCGTTCCTTACGCAAGTTCTGTAAAAACAGAATTTGAAGAGCATGGATTACGGGCAGAAGTTGACAGCAGAACCGAAAGCCTTAACAAAAAAATCCGTGATGCCCAGTTGAACAAAATTCCTCTCATCCTTACAATCGGCAGGAAAGAAAGAGAAGCCAACACTCTTTCACTAAGAACTCCGGACGGCAACGTCAGATTCGGAGTCACGCATGAAGATTTTTTAAATAAAGTTCTCGCAAATATAAAAGACAGGAAGCTGGAATTAGATATTTTGTAAAAGTTTCTACATGTGCGGCTATTTTTCAGCCATTAGCTAATAAGAGCTAAAAATTAATCGCTAAGAGCTAATTGCTCTTCCTATGTGATAAAATATGACAACAAATAATGCCGGAGTTACTACCCACAGGATAAAATGGTGTGATCTGAAGTGCGAGTACGCCGACTTTGCAAAGCTGGAGGCAATGGACGGCAGTTGCCGGACTTTTCAGTCTTTATGGTGCAGCAATCTGAAAAAACATGTTACAAAAAATTCGCCATGTGAAGTATTATTCGGGAAAAGAAGGCCGACTACCGGGTGGTAATATGAAATTGTCAAGCAGCAAAAAAATTATATATTACTGGCTCCCTGTACTGATTTACTGTCTTTTGATTTTTATTCAGTCTTCTTATCCTGCCCCTAAAAATATCCAAAGCCTGAGCCTGCCTTATATTGACAAGCTCATACATTTTGCAGTTTATGCCATCCTTGGAATGCTCTTTTTCATGATATTCAGAACACAACGATTCAAAGAAATAAATATAAATATGGTGATGGCCCTCAGTATATTATCATCATCTCTTTATGGTATGAGTGATGAAATTCACCAGTATTTTGTGCCATGCAGAGATGCTGATATAATGGATTTTTTTGCAGATGTGATGGGCAGTATTTGCGGAGTATATGTTTTCAAATTCATTAAGGGACTTGGAAACAAATAA